>DAOVQA010000174.1:0-3105 GCA_030628925.1 Candidatus Bathyarchaeota archaeon
CCGAAGAGGTCAATTCCAAGTATGGAACGCATAGGTATCTGCCGGTTAATCATGTCAAGTTTCAGTGCACAATTAGGGATGACAGTGAAGCCATGTTTCGGCCAGCAATCTACACGATCGAAAACTACGAACCAATTCATTCAGCTTCAATGTTTTCTAAAGACGAGGTTCCGAAGCTCGTGGTCTCCATGATTGGATGCTATCGGAACGTTGCTAAACGAGGAAGCAAGGTTCAGGTTTCCGGAATGCTTGAACGAGTTGAAAATGTTAAAACAGGCGAAACTTTCTTTCAGGTTGTTGTTGGAACAAGCATGATCGAGGATGAGTACATTTGGCCACTTCAAGGCTCAGTAACAGTGATGAAATAATCGGACGATTTGTTCCCCAACAAGAGTCTAAAATATTGACGATCTTGTCTATTGTCCATAACACGCTCAGCTTTTCCTCGTGCGAGGATTACTTCGCCACTTCTGGCTTGCTCACAGAATCTACCACGAAAAGATGCGATCTCTTCAATTGGTGTTATTTGCGGGCCTTCAAGAACTCGTACATCAATGATCTTATAAACGCATGGTGTGAAAATTGATTCTGAATCGTTCACAACTGTAGCTTTGATTCTCACGTGTCCAACGTTCACGTACTGAACATCTCCATACTTCTCCGCAATTTCGCTCCAATCTTTCACAAAACGAATGAAATAGTCCGTCTGCAAGAATTTTCCTTGCAATACTTTTCCAGATTCACTTCGAACAAATTCTTCGTAGCTAATTATAGTGTCTTTTATACGGAAATCGAACAGATTTTTTAAACCCCTCTGAGTGTAAGGCTTGAAGGGCCCCTCCTTTTTAGATAAAAGATTCTTCAAGGCAGAGTAAACTTTTCTGCAGTTATCCGAGCCATAAACAATCGCGTCGATATCAGAACTGGGCTTATGAAGCCCCACCATAATCGAGCCAGAAATGCCAATCGCGTTCCATGGAATGTTTGCGGTCTCTTTCAATAGTTTAGCCAACTGTAACGCTTTGCTTTCAAGCATGTCTAGGCTATTAGAACCGCGAAGTTCTCGAAGTTTCTCAGCAGGCTTGTAATGATTCTTGACTCTGTCAATAGGAACTTCGCATAGTGTTTCATCAAAAATAGGATTGTAAGCAAGAAATTGAGGAAATTTCATCTTCAATAGTGCGTAGCGCTTTGAAAGGGAGTAAACCTTGCTGTAACGTTTGTCCTTCCTTTCTCTTTCCCCTTTTTCTTCCGGAAAATAGCGGATGAACGCAATTGTCCGATTTGGAGGATGAATCAGACCTTTCACATCAAATATTAAACCTTCAAAAGTTTCTATGAAGTCTCCTTCTCGTAATTTGAATGACATAATATCAACATCTGTGCGCACTAAAACTATTTACGCTTTCTTGATAGAAACCCTGCTCTGTACAAAGCCCCTAATAAGCCAACTCCAAATATCGTTGCAATAGTTGTCATGAGTAATCTTTCAGCAGCTGATACTGGAATCATGTACATGAATAGGGAAGGAACATCAGGGAGCCCTAGAGGTTCCAAAAAGACACTTTGAATGACCGTCAATGGAAAGAAAACGTTAATGACTCCAATGAAAATTAGGTTTCCAAGCATGTGATCCGCTATAATACCGCAGTAACTCGCCAAGAAAACAGAAGAAACGAATGAAAACTTTCCTGCACCGAAGATTCCATACAGTATGAAAATCGCTGCAACTATGTATAGGGGAATCGAAAGGTAGGGCAGTATCCATATTCCTTCGTTTATGTAAGGCTTAGAGAACATGTAGGCACAAGCCATCAAGACTATTGCCAGAAGTATGTGGCTTGACTTGAATTGCCATCCTTCTTTTTTTAATCCTATCTCATTTAAAGACTTAGCAGTCCATTTTCTTGTAATTAAGATGGCGAAAAACCCAGCAAGATGTAAAATCGGGTACAGCGGAGCTTGCATTCCAACCCATGTCATATACCACCCAGCGATTAACGCACCTAGGATCACGGCTGCGGCAATCCAGCCGGGAATTTTAGTTCTTTCTGTTACTCTTTCAGATGTAAGAAAACCTGCAATCATCGCCGAAACAGCAGGGGCAAAAGATGTGAGAAAGCTAAAGGGACTACCGGAGGTTAAAAGCCCTGCTATTAAGGCGGCTAAGAAGCCAAGATATGGTCCTATTATCATTCCGTAGATAGGTGCAATTGCAGCATCAAATTTGATTTCGGAACCAGAAACTCCCACTATTGGTATTCCTGGAACAAATTTAATTATTATTACTGATAACGCTATGAAAATAGCTAGAAATGCTACATTCTTTGAGGTAAGTTTCGAACTGGACATCAGCTGCACCTGTGTAATTAATGTAATACTTGTGTAGTTTTTTACACAATGCTAATAAAACTTTCTACAGCAGTGTATCCTAGGGATGTCCTTGCAATTAGATTCCTGCGAAAAGACTCAGCACATTTCAAAATGTCTCGAGTTGGCTATTTTGTTAGAGGCTAGTGCTGAAAAACCTGGAAATGTGAACAGAACAGCAAGCTTCAAAGGCACACGATATGAACATTTTCTTGCTTCCGCAGTTGCCATAGCATCATCATTTGAGCATGCAGCAGAACGGGGAGTTTTGGTTTCCCGAGGAGAAATTCACGTTGGCGCTGTTGAGCTTGGGTGGATCATAAAGAACAGTATGGTGAATGTTAATGCTTGGCAACGTGGTGGCAACACGTTACTTGGAACGGCAATTCTGCTTTCACCTATTGCAGTTGCGGCTGGAATGACACATGCTAAAGAAAAAATCTTTGAAGTTTCGAAGCTTAGGAAAAACGTGAAGCTTGTTGTAGAATCAACCACATCTGAAGATGCAGTTAACATTTACGAGGCTATACGAACAGCTAACCCCGGTGGACTCGGGAAGGTTTCAGAACTTGACATCAACGATCCAGACTCAGAGAAAAGGATACTTGAAGAAGGAATATCGCTCTTCCGAATCTTCCAAAAATCCTCGAAGTATGATACGATTTGTTCAGAATGGATCAACAATTACCCAATAACTTTCAACGTGGCCTACCCTTTCCTAATGGAACAAATCGA
>DAOVQA010000108.1:0-4415 GCA_030628925.1 Candidatus Bathyarchaeota archaeon
ATGAAACGGCTCAAGAGATGGGCGTAACCGTTACTTATGGTTGGAGAGTTGTTGAAGTTATGCCCGGTGAACCCTCTGCCACTGCAGGTGTAAGAGTCAACGACATTATAGTTGGAATCAACGGGACCTCTATTAGAAATGGAGATGACATGGCAAGCTATCTTGAGGAACACACGTTGCCCGGACAGACCGTAATTTTGAATGTAAGACGGGAGAGCCAAACACGAGATATACCCGTAACTTTGGGAAGCCGACCTTCACCACCTGTCTAGACTCCTCAATCTCTGGTGGAGATACGTAACAATTAGCGGTTCAAGCATTCTTCCGTTCAGTAGTCCATGTAGCTGTTATAAACTAGCATTTTGCCTGAAGTTTTGGTGGGGCTGCCCGGATTTGAACCGGGGTCTAGAGAGCCCAAGTCTCCAAGCCTAGACCAAGCTAGCCGACAGCCCCTTGTCTTAATTGTCATTTTCCGAAGCTCGAAATAAAGGTTGTTCCCTAACCTTTTAAACTCTTGTTGTAGTACCTTTTCTTCAGGGTTGCAGATTTGTGTCCTTTGCAGCGATTTCGTGGAGTGAAAGTGTTGAAGGCTATTTCTTCACCTATCAGGCTGAATATTTTGAACTTGCTTTTTGATAAGGGGTCTCTTTCATACACTGAGTTGATGAGTGTTTTGAAGATGAATCCGAGCCGGGATGCTGGTAGGTTTGCGTATCATCTCAAGTTTTTGCTTAAGACAGATTTGATTGAAGCAGATGTTGAAGCTAGAAAATATCGTTTGACTGAAATGGGTAAAATGGTGATTAATGTTGCTGAAGAAATTGAAAGGAAATCTGTTAGGCGGAAAAGGATTCTTGTGCGTACCTCTCGTTTTGCGTTGGAAGATTTTGATGCAAACAAGATTGTTGACTCCATCATAAAAGAAGCAGGTATGCCTGTGGATTTGGCTCAGAAAGTGGCTAAAGAAGCGGAGAAACGACTAGTCAAGTCAAAAACCAAGTATCTAACAGCCCCTCTTGTAAGGGAAGTTGTAAACGCAATTTTAGTTGAGAAAGGGTTAGAGGAATACCGCCATAAACTTACACGTTTAGGTCTTCCAGTTCATGATGCTGTATCTCTTGTGGAGGGTAAAAATAGAGGTTTTAGAGTTTCATCTTCTATACATGATGAAGCTGGAAAAGCCGTTGTCAAAGAGTATACGCTTTTAAACATACTTCCGAGAGATATTGCGGATGCGCATCTTTCAGGCTCGCTGCATATTAATGGCTTAGGCAGCTGGATTTTAAAGCCAAGCGAAGTAATGCACGATCCAAGATTTTTCTTCCAAAACGGGTTAAATCTAGAAAAAATAAGTTTTTTTCAACCTTTCTGTCCACCGCCAAAAAGCTTTGAATCCGCCTTATCCATGATTTTTGACGTTTTCTTGCATTCCACCAGAGAAATTGGCGAAACACAAACTTTTGAATACTTCAACATTTTTCTCTCACCCTTCATAAAGGACATGAAACCTCTGGAAGTCAAGGAAACTTTGCACTTGTTTGTACGCAGTATAAGCCAACATACAAAGGCATGCTTAGGTTTAGAGCTTGTAACCCCTGACTTTATAGCTGAGAACAAAGCAATTGGACCTTTCGGAAAACCAGTAGGTAGCTACGGAGATTTCAGCGAGGAAAGCCAACTCTTGACATCGCTTCTCCTCCAAGTATTTGCTGAAGAAAGTGCACATAAGCCATTGTTTGAGCCAAAAATCATTGTAAAGGTGCGACCGGAAATATTCAGTGATGAAAAAGCGAGAGAACTTCTTCTGGACGCACATAATCTTGCGTTAGAAAAAGGTGTTCCCTACTTTGCCAATCTCTCAGGAAAGAACCGGAAACACAGTGTTTTTTCAGCTTCTGGCTACAGGCTTAGGGCAGACTTGAAAGGAGATTGGGAAATTGACACCTTGCGAACAGGCAACATTGGATGTGTGACAGTCAACCTACCACGAATTGCATATGAATGTGAAAAGGGCAAAACAGACTTTTTTGAAACTCTAGGGGAAAGACTTGAAATGGCAGCCCGTGCACTGGAAATTAAGCATAAGATGCTCAAGCAACATTGCAAGAACCTCATTCCATTTATGATGCAAAGTGTCAACGGAGATCGATACTTCAGGCTTGAATGTTCATCTCGCCTAATAACCTTTGCAGGATTAGAAGAGGCTGCAGAGGCGTTTTGCGGAAAGAAGTCCTCTGAAGAAGAGTCCTTGAAGTTCGCTGAAAAGCTGGCTAGATATACCTTGGATTTCACGCGTAAAGCTGGAAAGAGACGTAGAAAACGTTTGTTGCCAGCCGTTCTACCTAGCTTTCAAGCCTCTAAAAGACTGGTAGAGTTGGATATTGAAAGGTACGGCATTGCAAAGGTTCGATTTTCAGGAACAAGAGAAAAACCTTTCTACTCAACTGTCAGCAGACTCGGTCTTCATAATGGGGAAAGCCACTTGGAACCTTTGAAATTTGAAAGAAAACTAGATAGACTGTATGCTGGCGGAAACCTAACAATAGTAGAACTTGGAGAAGGCGAGCACAACCCAGATGAACTGATGTCTTGGACCAGGCGGTTTGTTGAAAAATACGGCGTAGACTTCTTCAAGTACAACCGCAATTTAACCTACTGCACAAACTGCAGAAAAAGCTGGTTCGGTTTGCTACATAAATGTCCTTCGTGCGGGGCAACAAGTGCTCTAAAATCTTTAGGCAGATTCTAATAAACCATTGTTTTTGTTGATTTTTCATCAAGAAATGGTTATTTTATGGCTCCTAATATCAGGGCTAGAAGAGTCATTCTGACTACTATGCCGTTCCATACTTGCTGGAAGTAGCGTGCATACGGTGTGCTGTCAATCTCAGGTGATATTTCATCTATTCTTGGGAGCGGATGCAAGATTATCAAATCTTCTTTGGCTTTGCTTAATGTTTCTAGGTCAATCTTGTAGGAGCCTTTAATTTTCGCGTATTCTGCGAGGTCTGGGAAGCGTTCTTTCTGTATTCTTGTAGCGTATAAGACATCTACTTGTGAAACCACTTTTTCAAGGCTTGTCCTAACCGTGACCTGTGTTGTTCCTTTTATTGTTTCAAGAACTTCCCGCCGCATTTTCAATGATTCTGGAGAGACTAAGTATAATTCAATGTTGTACAGTGAAAGGGCATAAGCAAGCGAATGAACAGTTCTTCCATATCTCAAGTCACCTACAAGAGCAATTTTCAACCCATCAATTCCACCCTTATCCTTCATAATCGTGTACAGGTCCAGCAAAGCTTGCGTTGGATGCTCTTCTGCTCCCGTACCCCCATTAATAACCGGCACTTTTGAAAATTCAGCAGCCAACCTCGCCGCACCTTCAAGCGGATGCCTCAACGCTATCACATCAGCATAATTCTCAACTACACGAACAGTGTCTGCAAGATTCTCCCCCTTTTTAACAGAAGCAATCTCAGCCTCTGCAAAACCTATCGCCGAACCACCAAGCTTGTGCATGGCAGCCTCGAAGCTTAAACGAGTACGTGTACTAGGTTCAAAAAAAAGCGTCGCAAGAATTTTTCCTTCAAGCATATCTGAGCCTTTCACGGCTACAGATTCCATAGCCTTCGCAGTTTGCAATATATAGTCGATTTCCTTACGAGAAAAATCCTTGATGGATACAATGTCTCTTCCTTCAAACTTCAAACTCACACCCAAAAAAACAACTCTATGCAACTAATAAATAACTCTTAGGGACAGGTCTTTCCCATCTAGGACAGGTTTTTCGGTTGTCCTCTGCGACTACTTTCGCTTTCTTAACAGCATCATATTATTGCAAGTGCAGACAAATTTAAAGTCTATCTCTATGAACGCGCACGTTAAGTCATCGCATGTATGCAAAAAACGCGCATTTATTAATAGTTGTCAACATTTATCTGAAGGAGAAAAGTAATGAAGCTAGGCGATATTTAAAAGTGTCACAGAAATCTTCTGTTATTACCCATAGACTCAAGGCGGTCGCTTACTTAAGCACTTATCCGCCGCGAGAGTGCGGTATTGCGACGTTCACAAAGGATTTAGTTAATGGTATTGATGCACTTCACGAGTTTAAATCGCAAACAGTTATCGCAATAAATGAGAAAGAGACGATTTACAACTATGATAGAAGGGTTAAATGTCAAATTGAACAGGATTCACCTGAGGATTACGTTCAAGCCGCTCGCTACGTCAATTCATCCAAAGCTGACTTGGTAAATCTCCAACATGAATTTGGTCTTTTTGGGGGAGACTGGGGAGAATATGTTAAATTGTTTCTGCAGAATCTTCAGAAACCTGTGGTAACTACGCTCCATACTATCGAGCCAGATTTTGAATTAAAGGCTCAAACTATTCTGAAATACATTGCTAATCAT
>DAOVQA010000031.1:0-9293 GCA_030628925.1 Candidatus Bathyarchaeota archaeon
GATGAAAAAGTGCCTAGCATAATTTCAAACGGAGAACTCGGCTATTCTAGAGTTGATTTTGCATTAGCATATGCCTCTTGGATAGTGCATGATGCTTTTGAAGGTGGTTTCTCATGGGAAAAAATCAAACCGTATAGAGCTTCAGTGGACACTGTTGAAATTGATTGGGCAAAGACGAAGTATGAGGTTTATGACCTGTGTAGGATGAGCATATTTATCAAGCGGGCAGCAAGGCTTTTTGGTGCTTCACTGATTGGAGTTTGCAAGCTTAATAGGGATTGGGTGTATGCGGATGTTGATGTCCCCGAGAGATTTGGAGCTGTCATTGTTATGGCGGTTGAGATGGACGCAGGTGGAATTGCAACTTCCCCTTCTGCTCCTGCTGCAGCTGCCACTGGGGTAGGTTATTCAAAAATGGCGTTCATACTTGCGGGCATGGGCGAATTTATACGCAATCTTGGGTATGAAGCAATACAATGCGGAAATGACACTGCTTTAAGCATTCCACTTGCGATTGACGCTGGACTTGGAGAACTAGGTCGCAACGGCTTATTGATAACTCCCCAATACGGTTCGAGAGTAAGGCTCTGCAAGATTCTAACAGACCTTCCACTAGAAGCTGACAAACCCATAGAGTTTGGTGTAAAAGAGTTTTGCAAACAATATAAGTTATGTGCCGAACAATGCGAGGCAGGCGCCATTTCAATGGATGATGAACCAAGCTTTGAACCGACGTGTCGCTCTAACAACCCGGGAGCACTAAAGTGGTATGTCGATGTTGAACGATGCTATCTTTACTGGTGCGAAAACGGTGTAGACTGTTCAACATGTATAAAGGTCTGCCCGTATAGTGCAGCATCAGCAGAGAAGGCAAATCTTTCTCCAGAAGAATTTTGGGAATTGAACAAGAAGCCATCTGGATAAAAACCGGTGTAATAACTAAATTGGATGCAGCAAACTGTGTGCGCACCGGAATGTGGGTTTGGCAAGCTTCATATCCTGCTTTTCCATAGTCATTTACATGGCTGAAGGAATTGAATTTCTGATTTCTGGAGTAATTTTCGGTCTTGCTTCTGGGACATCTCCTGGGCCTCTTCTTGCCTTAGTGTTTTCTGAAACTCTGAAACATGGAAAAAAAGAGGGAATAAAAGTCGCGGTTTCTCCATTAATCACAGATTTGCCAATTGTTCTATTTGTATTGTTCATACTATCCAGTTTAGCAGGGTATAATTTTGTGATTGGAATAATCTCTTTATTCGGTGCCTGTTATCTAGCTTGGTTAGGTGTTGAGAGTCTTAGAGTCCAAATCGCCAAGTCTGGTGTTGAACTTTCAAAAAAAGACGCTTTAAAACGAGGTGTACTTGCAAATTTGTTAAGTCCTCATCCCTACCTATTTTGGCTCTCTATTGGCGGTCCTATGATATTCAAGAGTTTAGATGTACATGTTTCAGCAACATTCCTTTTTGTGTTAGGATTTTACAGTTTGCTTGTCGGGTCGAAAATCGCGATTGTTTTATTTGTAGAAAGATCCAAGTCCTTTATTAAAAGCAAGTATTACCTTTACATTCTTCGTGTTCTAGGGGTTGCCTTGATCTTGTTTGCACTTATTTTTGTGAGAGACGGTCTAAAACTAATCGGTCTATTTTAGGGACCTGAAAGAAAAGGGGAGCTTGCGGAAGGTAGCCTAAAACAAGAATTGACATGCCTCGATTTCTCATAAAAACCGGACCTTGGATCTTAGCTAGATCAGCGCAATCTAGCCGACCGCAACATCTAGGATTTCTACGTGTTTATCTCCAGTTTACATTTGCAGCTGGGATTATGTGAAATCTTTATTTTGTTGTTCCTTTTGAGTAATAAATGAATGCAATGAACGGATTATTGGAATCTGTTGAGTACTTGAAGAACAGTGAAGTGAAAAAACTAGTGGATGCTCGTTTGAAAGAATTCAGAGAACTCGGTAATGGGTCAAGCAATGAAATATTCAAAGAGCTTTGTTTCTGCATTTTAACGGCAAATTTCAACGCTGAAAAGAGTATGAAAATTCAGATGAAGATAGGGGATGGATTCTTAATTCTTCCTGAATCTCTCCTAGCAAGTAAGCTGAAAGAGCTTGGTCACCGTTATCCCAACACGAGAGCAAGGTACATTGTGGATGCAAGAAAACACAAGAACTCGCTAGGAACCACAATTAAAATGTTTAATGATGAAAACAAGTTAAGAGAATGGCTAGATAAGAACGTAAAGGGGATTGGATACAAAGAAGCCAGCCATTTTCTTCGGAATATAGGCTATACTGACTTTGCCATTATAGACTTTCACATAATTGATGTCCTAACCAAGTATAATATAATTGAAAAACCGAAGACGGTAACGAAAAGAACATACTTGGAAACTGAAGAGTTATTGAGAAAGATCGCAGGGAAATCAAATCTTAATTTGGCAGAGTTAGACTTGTATTTGTGGTACATGGAAACCGGAAAAATATTGAAATAAACTATCCTGTTCTGCTCAAGTGTGTTTGTTCATGTTGAATAAAATAAGCAAAAGTGTTGCTGCCGCTGATATCGCCACCGATACAATGAAGCTTATTCCAACCCATAGCGGGCACAACAATGCGCAATGTTTATATGCGTCGTTTTGTATTTGATAATTACCTAATCAAAAACTACAAACGTGAAATTAAGGAGCATGAAAATCGAATTGACTGAAGAATTAAAGAAAGAGATGGAAAAGCTGAGAGAAGAATTTGCCAACCTCAAAGAACAACTCGGAGATGTTACTGAAAAAGAACGAGAAAGAAAACGTGGGATCCACATTGACGTTGGTACCAATGTTCGAGAATACATTGATGACGTTATGGAGGGAGTTGCCGAAGGCATACACGGCGAACTTGAGAAGTGTGTATTCATAGGGCCAAAAGGTGTCAAAATTCTCAGAGAAAGGCCATCACACAGAAGAAAACATCAAATCGAAGCCAGCTTACCAAAAGTAGCTGAAGTAATGAGCGCCCTAGGTCATGAACACCGTCTAAGAATATTAAAGGAGCTTATGAGTGGTGGAAAATACATCAACGAGTTGCAAGAAAAGCTTTCGGAAATCACCACAAGTACGCTTTCAAGCCACCTAAATGTGCTTGAAGAAGCGGGATTAGTCGTTCAAGAGAAAGTCAGAGGACGACACCTTATCACCATACCTGGCAGAACCGCCTATAAAATGGCAAGACGAGTTACCAGATTTCTTGAAAGAAGGGACTATGAATGATATGGCAAAACTACAAACTGGGTAACACCATTTCCAAAGCACCTGAACCTGTGACGTTGTGGAAAACAGAAAGGTGCATAATAGAAATTAGCAGTGACACTTTAGCTGTCCCAATAAAATTAGATGATGAAGAGAAGGGTTACATGTTGCACGGGCACGGCAAACTGCTTCTAGATGCCATAGTTGAAACCGGAGAAGGCGCCATTGGGAAATCCATTGAAAAAGAATTGGATGAACCCTTTCTAATGCTGGGAGACACCAAAGAAATGCAAGAACACTTCACAGAATCAAGCAAAGAAGATATTGCAGCGATGAGCTATGAAAACCAGCAAGAGTTTCTAGATAAAGCAGAGGATTTGTGCAGCCGGTTTTTCAGAGAAAGAGAGCATAACCATCAAAGTTTCAACGGAGACCACGGATTTATCTTCGCCTTCCCAAATGAAGCTGAGAATCTGGACATTCTTGTCGCTAAGAATTCAAAACTCGTCTACAAGGCCGAAGACATAGTTTTTGTATCAAACAAAGACAAAGTAGTTCTGAAAAGCCAAGGCGAAGTGATTTGCAAGAACAATGGGAAATCAGTTGTTATACAAAAAGACAAGTCAGTTATCCTCAAAAAAACGCTGTTTTCTGATGATTGCTATTGAATTTCTGGATTCCCCTCTTTTCTGTTATTAATTGCTTATGTGAGAAAAAAGAATGGTAACTGCTTATCTGTGTAATTGTTGTCGTATTTGTTCAAGTGTGTTTTTAGCCTCAGGAGCGCTTTTAAGAAATTTGGCAAGTATTTCACAATTATAGTCAACGCAGTAGGCGCAGTTTTCAACACCTTTTTTCATTCCGCATTTTCTAACTTCACAGATGTTACAGTAACCGATATGTTGCCCACCTTTGGTTAAACAACCATCACAGTTTATATCTTCAGTTTTCATTTCCTTGCCAAAAGCTTTTGACCAAGCCTCTGCAACCTCTCTCCTTTTTACATCATCGTTCTCCTGCGTAGCTATGAAAGCCTTACACTCAGAGCAGACTATTCCGCAAAACGCCACCATCTTCTTCATATAACAGCCCCTCGTTACTCACACTTATCAGCTTGCTAACATATAAAATTTAATCGCCATAGCGAGAGCTGGATGTGTCAGGATTGTTTTTTCTTTATAATATTCAAAGTGAGGAGGCAGACTTATCCGATGTCACTGAAATCTTGGCGTATCTCAGTCCATAGTAAGCACATACACTCGACAGATTAGGGGACACCTGATAAAAATCGACAACATAGAATACATACAATCTCTAATATCTAGGATGACAGACCTATTCATAAATGGAAACTCGGGTAGAACCAAATTTCTAAGTCTTCTATACAAAACATGCGACACAATACGCAAACATGATCTAATATGCCGATTCTGCAAAAAACGGACCCAAAAATCAAAATAGAAACATGCAACTTCTGCTTGGCTATAATAAACTTCAGAATGAAAAATATAGAAAATGAGGATTTCCGGCTCTAGATCCTGTTTCCTTTGTGAATTTCCCCGTGTATAGATTAAATAAAAAAATTATGCGCCGCTAGATATTACAGAAACAGCAGTGCATTTCGCCTCAGATACAGGACGTTTCGTTACTTTTCTTCATGTGTACGAAGTAGAGCAGAGTGTGCGGGAGCTATGAGATATTTAGAAAAATCTATGTTTCTTTTTCTCTTCTTCTTGGGGTTGCGCAGCCTCTTGGGTTTCAACTGGAGCTACCGTTACCATCAATTCTGGTTCCTTAGCTTTCTCTTGGGTTTCAGGTTCTTGTTCTTCAGGTTTCTGGGCAGTCTCTGGCCCCTTAAATTCTTTTTCTAATTCGTTTTTCTTGGTTTCCAGCTTCTCTACAGCTTCGCGTTTTACTTTGATTTTATCTTCCAGTTTCTGGATTGCAACATTAACTTCAAGTGTCTTCACGCGTTCTTTCAAAGTCTTCTCTTCATCCGTTAGTAGCTGCAACTTGTCTTCCAATTCTGCTTTCTTCTTTTGAAGTTCTTCAGTTTCTACTGGCAAGGCCAATCTTATTTCACCGAACTCTATTTTGACTGTTACGAAGATAATTAAGTTATGAAGACCAAATCTGAATTCATTATACAGAATTATAGCTAGCGTGCGTATCTAGTTCAGGGGCAGCTTATCTAGGATAACGTGATGATGCTGCTATGGTGACATGAGGGAATGGGCTGCTTTTTAGGTCGCCTCGGTAAGAACAGGATGAATAGGCATTCCCTTAGCGATGGGCACCGAGCTTTGTCTGGGAGTGAATATTCGGTTAATTATTTCTTGTATAAGGATAGAGGCTTCTGATCCAGTGATGTGTGTTCCTGAAATTTCAGTTGTTTCCTTCTCAACGGTGACCTTGACAAAACAGTCTTTTGTATTTATGGTCTTTCCTTTAGTGGTATCTTCATATCTGGCGTGTGCGAGCGGTGGATATGGAATTGGGTGAGTTGATTACTTTATGGTAATATTTATATATTACCCTGAAGTAATTACTTTACAGTAATAAAAGGTGAAACGGGAATGAAGCTGAAACTGCAGTTGGTACAAGACGGAAAAATAGTGTTTGAAATGCCACTATCACCCACAGATTGGCCGAGGGAGCTACTGAAAAACGAATTCAAGGCTATCGAAGGGGATTTTCAGAGGTTTTCCAAGATGTTTGATGCTTTGGCTCATGAAAGTCGTTTGCGGATGATGAAGCGTCTCATGGAAGAAGAGGGTCGGACAATAAGCTTCTCAGATTTCATGCGGGACTTGAATTTGAATCCTAAGCTCGTGTGGGAGAACACGAGAAAGCTAAGAGAAGGGGGGCTATTGGAGAAAATTGGACGCGGCAAATATCGTTGCTCAGAATTTGGGGAGAGCGGTTTCATGATGATCAGTTTCGCATTAAGATGGCTCAGGGAAGCCTTGGAAGAGTGAGAAGAATTATAGGGAGGTGAAAAATGAGATGACAGCATTCTTTGATTTTGACGAAATGCTCAGGAACTTCGGATTCAATAATGAATTTATGAAAAACATTGAGATACAGTTTGATGAAATTGATAAAATGATAAAGAATGGAAAACTCAAAGGCAAATGGGACATCAAAACAATCGACGAACCTGGAAGGAAGGGATACGTGATTCAGGGACGCTTCTGGTCAGACCAACTAATCAAACCGTTCGACTCTGGTGAGCCGTTCAAACCATGGAGGCGACGACCAATGTCTAAAAGACCATTTAAGCTTCCAGAAGCAGCCTTGAAAGAGATCCGTGAACCACTAACCGATGTCTTCGAGGAAGATAAAACAGTAAAGATATACCTTGAACTACCAGGCGAGGAAAAAGATGACATACAGCTTAACGTGACAGAAGGGAAGGTCGAGGTCAAGGCAAAGAAATTCTACAAGACCATAGATATACCGACGAGGAACATCAACATCGAAAATATATCATCAAAATACAAGAACGGCGTACTAGAGATAACAATTCCAAAGAAGTCTCCTGAGAAAGATACACGGAAGATAAACATTGACTAGTTCAAATCTAAAGCGTGACACAGATATATGACCTTGACACACATAAATCCCTACATTTGTTTGAACTGCTCACGTTGAAGGAATAAAGGAAACTGCATAAGCATCCTCTTCAAATAAAAGAGAAGCTCAATCCAGGGAGTCAAAAAAGAGAAAATTCGTCCAGCAATTGTCTTGAAGAAGCTAAAAACCTAAGTTTAAGACTGAAAACAGCCTTTCCGCTTGCCACTTACCACTGATTTATTCATATCGAGCCAAGTACAATGCCTTACTTGCTACTTTTTTCCTTTCCTTTCGGGGAATGTTCATTAATAAGCTTATGCTAAGTCCCCTATTTTCAATTGACTTCTTTGTGCTGGTTAAGGCTGGTTGAGATGTAGTATCATTACACGTATTATTATGTCGGGGTTTCAATTTCCTCGCCTATTCTTATAGTGACGATTATTGAATATTTGATTTCAGAAATCGGAATCAGTATTTTGGAATTGAATTCGTAATAAGTGTTTGATGAGATGTAACTTTTTCTGAGCGCGCGCGATTGTCTGCGGAATCATTAGTAATCAGGGTTCGGGGCTTTATGTTACGTATGAATCTCATTGAAAGGCAGTCAGTAACCTGATAAGAGAAGCATCCAACAAAATGCTCATTGCTGAATTGGGCCCTGAACTGGGGTGTTGCTAATCGAAGTAATTAGGTCATCATACCTCTAGCAGTATTACACAGCGGTAAAAAATGTGTCTAGGATTCTTTGGCATGTGATCCTTAATGAAGTTCGTGGGAGCCTTTATCAGATTTTATGCTTAACTTAATGGAGCTCTGCCTTGGATTGGAGGGCATATACGTGTGTAATGAATAAAATAACGTAACGCTCTGTTATCGTGGAATCTCAGTGTCAGAGAACCGTGGAGCCGCCAAAAACTCTTCAGAAATAACAGTTGGGGTTGAAGGCGTTTCTCTCAGTTCCTTTATTCGCGTGTTGATTGTTGCGTAAAGTTTCGTTTTCACGTAGAAATCAGTCGGACTGATGTTGCTGATTCTTTTAGCCAGCTCAGAATCTCTGATGATTTCCCTAATCCAATTCTCGAAATCTTTTCGCCTTAGATGAAAAACTAAAGATGAGGCCTGAACAATGTTTATTTTGTTCTGGAAATCAAGCAAACTTGTGGCAACATGTCCCGTTGGTTTTCCTATTTCATTATAGAAAGAGAAGGCATCGTTGCGAGATACGGTTCTTAAGATCTCTTCAATTTTCGATTGTGATAGTGTTGTGGTATTGTTTCTTACCCGTGGTTCTTGTTTTTTCTTTTTGTAAGAAAACATTTTTGATCGATGGAATGTTGATTCAGGTTATAGATATGCTTTGTGAATCTCTAGTTCATATACGCGCACGTTCACGGAGTACAAGTCAAGTGGCAAAGCATAAGGTTGAAGGTTAACACAACCTTATGAAATTGCATCACCTTATGTGCTTGATATAAAACTGTGTAAATCCTAGGATTTTAGGGCTTTTGTGAGCGAAAGCTTTTATTTGAACCGAAAACTTAGTTTGGCAAATACCCCAAAGATGATGAATTATGGTGTTACAAAAAGGAAATTTCATACTTGTCGATCATGTAGGAAAAGTGAAAGAAACAGGTGAGGTTTTCGACACAACCATTGAAGAGACAGCGAAAAAAGAACACATGTACGAAGAAGGCGAAATTTATGAATCAAAACTGGTAGTAATTGGAGAGCGTTGGGTTCTTGAAGCATTGGATGAAAGTCTGACAGCGATGAAAGTTGGCAAGACCTCAGTAGTTGAAATACCGCCGGAAAAGGCATTTGGAGCAAGAGATCCTGAAAAAGTTAAACGTGTTTCCCTTAGACAGCTAACAGCCAAAGGAATAACTCCCAGTCTTGGCATGCGGGTTGACTATAATGGTAAAATGGCTACCGTGCGAACTATTGGTGCTGGGCGTGTTCTGTTGGATTTCAACCCTCCACTGGCTGGAAAAACCCTAGTCTACGAAGTTACTGTTCAGAAGAAGCTTAGAACAAAAAAAACAAAGATAGCAGCTCTAGTTCATCGAAGAATACTGACTGTAGAACCAGCAAAGTTCAAGTTCACAATAGAGGAAAAAGCAGTCAGAATAGAGATGCCTGAAGACGCCTTTTACTTGGAAGGAATTCAACTGGCAAAGAGAGGAATAGCTATGGACATCCAAAGGTTTTTCCCGAGTATAACCACCGTTAAATTCGTTGAAACGTTTAAAGCAGAACCTAAGATAAAGACCTGACCTAGGTGCTTTGATAATGAGAATAGTTTTGCTTGGTCCTCCAGGTGCAGGTAAAGGAACTTATGCTTCAAGGCTAACGATAGTCCTTGGGGTTCCACACATATCTAGTGGCGACATGATTCGAGAAGAAATAAAGGCTGAGACCGAGCTTGGAAAGATAATGAAAGAATATAGCGATAAAGGCAAGCTGGGTCCTGACGA
>DAOVQA010000040.1:0-8400 GCA_030628925.1 Candidatus Bathyarchaeota archaeon
CTGTTGGATTGCGGAGTTATAACCTATGCTTTTCCAGAAAGAAAGAAGCAATCAACAACATTCGTCGAATTACTTGAGAACATGCTTCCTTCACATTTGTTAGTTAGCCTGCCACGCGCAATAGACTTTGTCGGAGACATAGCCATAATTGAAATTTCTCCGGAGCTTGACGCCTATAAAAATGTCATCGGCGAAGCAATTCTGAAAACATGCAATAATGTGCAGACAATTCTTGCCAAGGCAGGAGCCGTAACTGGGCCCTATCGGCTGAGAAAATTCAGAATAATCGCTGGAGAACCCAGGACAGAAACAGTGCACAGAGAATATGGATGCAAGTATTATGTGGACCTTGCCAAAGCCTACTTTTCTTCACGTCTCTCATATGAACACAACAGAGTTGCATCTCTCGTTAAAGAAGATGAGACAATTACAGATTTGTTTGCGGGTGTTGGCCCCTTCTCGATACTAATCGCAAAAACTCATGAGAAGGTGAAAGTATACACCATAGACGCAAATCCAAATGCGATTGAATTTCTGAAGAAAAACATCAGGCTCAACAGGGTGGAAAACAAAGTCTGTCCCATTTTGGGAGACGCAAGACGAATTATCAGGCAGAGACTTCTTGGAATTGCTGACCGTGTAATTATGAATTTACCTGGAAAATCCTTAGAGTTTGTGGATGCTGCTTGCGAGGGAATCAAACCAATAGGCGGCATAGTACATTTCTACAGTTTTGTGAATGCTTCCAATTCGCCCGAGAATGTTAAGCAGCAGTTCGGCAATGCTGTTAAGAAGTATGGAAGGGAGGTGAAAAAATTTTTGTGTTCAAGGTTTGTCCGTGCTACAGCTCCATATGAGTGGCAAATCGTTTTTGACGCAAAAATCCGTTAAACATTGATGGTTAGGGTGATCTTCACTCTTTGGTTTGGTTTTCTCAGCTTTTGCACAATTTTTGTTGACAAATCGCATGCAGCCTTGTCTGCTTTAACTGCCAATGTTCGACTGCAAATGTAACTGCTTTTTCTTACAACAATGTCTGTTGGATGCGTTAAAAACAGATGTGGGTTTCCGAAAGCGTGCACAACGTCACTGGTGTCTCCAGCTTCAATTAACATGGTCATTTCAGCTTTTCTAATCCGCAGGTTCTTTTTGAACTCAGGGCTTAAATCCGCAACAGATTTGTCAGCTGCAACAGCAATGATGCAATTGCCTCTCTTTGATATTCCGGTTTCTTTTGTGATTTCAAGTGTCGATCTATGCGTAGCTTGAATGTTTTCATGTCCATAGGCAAAAAAGATTTCAGTTGTTTGCATATTAAACAGCTCGGATTATTGCTGAACCATTTTGCGCATTATTGTGTTATGTTCTATTCTGAAATAATCTTGCACAAAACCGATTAGGCGAAGACAATGTTCATGGTGGAAGTGGGTGGCCGGAGGGCATTCCCAGTGGATTTTAGCGAGGGCTATTCTGGCTTGTTTCTGCTTTGAAGCTCCTAACTCTTTGCTCAACAACTGTTTTCCTACACCTTTTCCGACTTTCCTTTACAGCGGCTATGTCTTCAAGCAATGCTTGATGATCGTGAACTTCCTCTCATGTATGTCCCATAACCTTTCGTTTTTTTAAAATGTCACAAAAGATGAATCTGATTTTTTCTTTCAAACAATCTAGAATGTGCCCACAACATTTCTTCTTGTTGGTGTGAGAGCTAGTCACCATTGCAGTTTCAGAAACGATGTTCAACTTGCTTCTGCACAATTTTCTAATTCTTACCAGTTTGATCACCAACCGAAATTACTCGAGAACTTCTATTGAATCAACTTTTCCATCTCCGTCCAAATCGAATCCTTGTATTGCTGTTGCAAACGTGTCCTCACCGTGATAATTCTTCAAGGTTTTCTTCCAAAAGTTTGTTAAAGCTAATACGCATGCTTTTGTGCCTACTGCCTTGTTTCCCGCCAAAACTATTATTCGTTTAGTGTCATCCCATGGATTAACGATTTTGGCTATTAACCCAACTGTATCCGCCGTATAAACACGTGAGGTTTTTTCAGAAACTAAACCGCCGAATAAGAAGCCTTGCTCTGAAGGTTGCATGTTAAACCTTATCGGTAAATGCTTATTCACTTCTTGTGTTAGAAGGTTTGTTCCAGGTCCGCCGACTAGGATGAGATTGTTTTTCTCTTCTTTCTCAGCTTTCACGTCAACATCAAGCTTTATTGCAAATTCTTCAGGCATCTTGGAGAATTGTCCCAGAAAGAACGTCAAATATGAAGCGTAATGACCATCTCTAGCGTTTGTTTTGAATGGTCCGTGAGGTTCAGGGCTGCCTACAACTATTTTTCCTTCAAATAAGCCGTCCTGTCTGATGAATCCTGTAAATAATTTGCGTATTTGCTCATCCATGCTTCGAAGCGAAAATGTTTGTATTGTCCTGTATCCCTGTGGAAGCTCTATTCCAAATGCTGGTGAAGCTGTCTTGTAGTATCTTGCTGTTGCCCCCTTCTTTTCCTCTTCTCTGGCAACTACTACAGCTCCTGCCTTCACCAGCTTCCTTATATGATAGTAAACATTCTGCTCATGAATTCCTAGCTGTTTAGCTATTTCCAGTGGATACATTTCCTTTTCAGAAAGGGAAACCAAAATCCTCCAACTAAGCTTGTTCAAAATCATTTTCAGTTGAAGCGGATCCTTGACTATCATGATCTCTTTAACTTTGTGTTTGTTGTCTTCTTCGTGAAGCAACAGTTTTCTACTCATAGCTTTTCATATGCATAAAGACTTCAGTAATTTATTAATACTTGTCCGAAACAAGCTTACCGTGTGTTTATAATTTGAAAATAAGATAGTTGTGGGAAGATAGAGCATGTTTAGAGAACGCTTGAAGGAGAATACTGCTCCGATAACTTATGAGATATGGTCCCCTAGAGGCTTCAGAGTGAACCAGTATCTTAAGCGGTGATAAACCTTTGGGAAGGCAGGACACTTCTAAAGAAGTGTGGGAAGTCACATCTACAAAGCTTTGTGAAATAGTTAAAAGCTTGAATAAAGGCTTCGCGTATGATTGTGGTGATTTCATCAAAATTGATGGGAAAACAGATTTTTTTGTAGGTGGAGCCATAGTATTTGACAGAAAGGATGAAGTGAAAAAAACTGCCAAGAAGATTGACGCTGGATTTGACTTTTTCCAGTCGCAAATAATCTTCAACCATGCAGACGTGCTAAACTCCTTTCAAGAAGCTGAAAAAGAAGGATTAATCATAAACAAGCCGGTTTTAGTCGGCTTCTCTCCCCAACCATCAGAGAAAGCACTAACAAGGGTTCTTAAATTTCTACACGCAGAAATCTCTGAACAATTGTTGAATCGACTGAAGCGCAGTGATAGTTTTGCAGAAGAATCAATACTGATGTATTTGGAAATTGCAGACAAGTTAAAATCAGCCCTCTCCTTCAAATACAAAACCGGCTTCCACATAATGACTTTAGGTCACGATGACTTAGGGAGAAAGATTGTGGAGGAGTTGAGGAAGTAAATGCTCGGCTGTTACGTAACCGGGATACTTCCTCGACCCAGCGAGTTAATAAAACAAACAAGAGCCTATGAACGAGGACGAATCAGCAGCAAAAAGCTGGAAGAATCCTTTACAAAAGCAACTGATACAGTGATAGGCGCCCAGTTCTCTGCGGGATTGAATTATGTCACTGATGGAATGTTAAGATGGCAAGATCTGTTCAGACCCTTCACTAAATGTTTGAAAGGAGTAACTGTGGGAAGCCTCACAAGATGGTTCAACAACAACGCGTTCTATAGAAAGCCGATTATAACAGATCACGTTAAACGAGAAAAAGATGTAGTTAAGAATGTAACGTATCTTGACAAATTGCCTGAAAACCTTTTTTGGAAAGCTATTTTGCCAGCGCCATACACGCTTGCATCCCTTTCAGAAAACAAACATTATAAGGGTAAGACAGAGCTTATGTTTGAATTCGCCGAAATAATCAACGAAGAGATTAGAAGCTTGGCCGATGCGGGTTTTAGCTATGTACAACTGAGTGATCCAGCCTTGGTTTATGAACCATTAGCATCTAAGCTTAGAGCTGATAAGTTGCCACTTGTGAAGGATGCACTAGAAATCGCTGTTAAGCGAACATCAGTTAAAACGTGTCTGCAAACTTTTTTTGGGGATTTCTCAAAAATTTTACCGGAAGCTCTAGATTTTCCCGTTGACCATTTAGGGATTGACTTGTACGAAACTGACTTTGGGAACTTGAAAAAATATAGCTTTGAAAAGGGCGTTGCCCTAGGTTTAGTGGACTCTAGGAGTTCGCTTGTTGAAGGAACAGATGAACTGGTTGCAGTTGCTGAAGAAATCATTGAATCTATATATGGCTCCAATGTTGGTGAAGTTTTAATCTGTCCGAACTGTGACTTGGATTTTCTGCCATGGGAAAGGGCGGAGGAGAAAATGAAAGTTTTGGGCAGTGTGACTAAACATCTCAGGGAGGAGTTTTCGTGAACAAGCTGTTTCCGACACAAGAAGTTGGAAGTTTAGCCAAGCCAAGATGGAGAATTAAAGGTTGCAGAGGAAAACCGCTGTCAAAGGAGGAGATAGCTGAAGCTGTGAACTGGGGAAGAAAGCTGGGAATTGAGAATTTAGAAGAACTAGTTAAGCTGCTACGTAACGGCTTTTCATTATATAAAAAAAGAACCCTGCTGGAATGGTCTGCCAAATATGCAATCCGATTTTTTGAAACAGCGGGTCTAGATGTTGTTTTTGATGGCGAGCAATGGAGATCAGAAATGTATGAACACGTTATGAGAAACGCTGCTGGTTTTAGGTTTTTAGGATATGTAAAATCTTTTGATTACAGATATTTCAATAAGGCAGCCTGTATAGATACACCGAAGTATGGGAAATCCTTCTATCTTGACGAGTTTCTACTTACAAGAGAAAACACTGAAATGGTGATAAAGGTGCCTTTCACAGGAGCTTACACTCTTGTTGATTGGACTTTTAATGAGTACTACGAGAAAAAGTTCAGCAGGGAGATCAGAGACTTCAAAAGAAGAAAATTCAAGGCTAAAAAGGAGTTTCTTTTTAACCTGATAAGAGAAGTGATACGACCTGAAATCCGCAAGTTGGTGGATTCTGGTGCGAAGTGGATTCAAATTGACGAGCCTGCGGCGACAACTCATGTGACTGATGAAGAAATGGAGTTGTTTGTGGAATCTTTTAATGAAACAGTTAAAGGTTTTAATTGCAGCTTCAGCTTACACAATTGCTACAGTAATTATGAAGTTTTAGCTAAGATTGCTTGCAGATTGAGAAATTGCAGTCAATTATCTCTTGAATTTGCAAATAGAGATAGCAGACAAATCGGAATGGGGGATGCGAGAACGGGTTACAATGAGATACAGTTGTTTGAAGAACATGGTTTTCACGGAAACTATGGTTTGGGCGTAGTAGATGTGCACACAAATTTTGTCGAGTCGCCGGAACTTATCAGAGATAGAATATTGCATGTTGCAAAGATGATTGATGATCCCCGCAGATTATATGTAAGCACGGACTGTGGCTTGAGAACGAGAACGTGGGAAATAAGCTTCAAAAAACTTAAGAACATGGTTCTAGGGGCTGAACTGGCAAGGAAAGTTTTGGAATAGGAGACTATTACAACATTTTTTTTAGAGCTTTTACAGAAATAACTGTGGTTTCTAATTGAATTTCCATGTATCATGAAAAGTTAGTTATTAGAGATTTTTTAGAAGTTGAATTTTTATACTAAAAAAGCTTATAGATGTTGAAGCTGCTAGATAGAACTTGTCTAAAATTCAAAGTTAAGAAATGAGGCATAGGAATGTGTGGGATATTTGGTTGCGTTTTGAAGGATGGAGATGCTGCTCCTGTAATACATGCTGCCTTGAAAAGACTTGAATACCGCGGCTATGACTCTGTTGGAGAAGCAACACTACATGATGGTAAGTTACACGTGAAAAAAGACCAAGGAAAAATCGATGAAGTTCACAAAATCCATAACCTAGATGATCTGCCTGGAAACATCGGCATTGGACATACACGATGGGCTACACATGGTGCGCCATTAGAGGTCAATGCGCATCCGCATGTTGACTGTAGCGGGCAAATAGCTGTGGTCCATAATGGGATAATAGAAAATTTTGTCGAGCTGAAGCTGGAATTGGAGAACCGTGGTCACATTTTCAAATCTAAAACTGACACTGAAGTTATAGCTCACCTTATTGAGGAAGCCTTGAGGACTCATCCTTCCTTGAGCCTTGTTGAAGCTGTGCTTGAAGCTTTAAGGAAGCTTGATGGTTCATATGCAATCGCCGTTGTTTCAACGAAAGAACCTGACAAAATACTATGCGCCAGACATGAAAGTCCACTCGTTATTGGAGTAAATGAGAATGCAGTTTATTGTGCCTCTGATATTCCTGCATTCCTACCTCTAGCAAACAGAGCGGTTGTGATTGAGGATGGCGAGCTTGTCATTCTCTCACAGAAAGGTTTTGAAATAAGAAACATTTCCGATTCAAGTGTAATTGTCCGGGAACCCAAACTTATCGATTGGGAGCCTGAAATGGCTGTAAAGAAAGGCTATCCACATTTTATGTTGAAGGAAATCCATGAACAGCCAGCTTGCCTGAAAAACACGCTTAGAATGCAGGAGCACTACCTTGATCTGCTGGCGACTTTTCTTGACAGGGCCCGCCAAGTGTTCTTCGTGGCCTGTGGAACATCCTACCATGCCTGCCTCGCTGCATCCTACATGTTTTCTAAACTTGCTTTCCTAACAACCTATCCAGTTATCGCTTCGGAGTTTATTGAACAACACGGCAAATCTGTCAACATTGACAGCACAATTTTGACTGTGAGCCAATCCGGCGAAACAGCGGACACTCTGGCTGCCGTAAACTGCGCCCGTGAAAGAGCGGCGACAGTTCTTGGATTAACCAATGCTATTGGTTCAACTTTGACGAGGGTTTCACGAGTCTACATCGGCCAACAGTCTGGCCCAGAAATAGGGGTGGCTGCAACGAAAACATTCACGTCACAGCTTTCAGTGTTGGCTCAAGTGGCATTAAGGCTGGCAAAGAAAAGAGGTAAGGTTTCGCAGGATGAAATGGATTTTCTTGCAGAAAAATTGGAGATGCTACCTGACACTGTTGAAACAATAATTCAAACACAAGAAGAAAAAGCAAAACAGATAGCAAAGAAATACAAGAATGCGAAAACATTCTTTTTCTTAGGTCGTGGAGTAAGCACAGCTACAGCTTATGAGGGTAGACTTAAACTCATGGAAATAGCTTATGTGCCATCTATAGCTTTTCCAGCTGGGGAAAGCAAGCATGGACCCATAAGCCTTGTAGAACCCGGGTTCCCTGTTGTTTTCATTTGTCCCAAAGATGGAACCCGCAGAACGTTGATGGGTAATATTATGGAAATGAAGGCGAGAGGAGCTTCAATAATCGCTGTGATTGAGGAAGGGGACGAAGAAATTAAGAATTTGGCTAACGATTATATGGAAGTGCCCAAGGGTATTCCTGAGGTTCTATCGCCGATACCTTATGTCGTTCCATTGCAGCTTCTAGCATACTATATGGCTATTGAAAAAGGCTTCAACCCAGACACTCCGCGAAACCTTGCAAAATCTGTTACTGTGCAATAGTTTCTCTTTTTATTCTACATCTTTCTTTTGAATACAAACATGTTAAAAAGGTCTATTCCACAATATTTCATCTGGTGCTTGACTTGGAGAAAAAAAATTGGAAAAGACTCGTTGAGTTACTAATAAAGGAAGGTGTTCTCCGCTCACCACAGATTATTAAGGCAATGCGGTCAGTGCCTCGTGTAAATTTCCTTCCAGAGAACATGCAATCTTATAGTGCTGCTGACACGCCGCTTCCAATAGGGTTTGGACAAACTGTTTCAGCGCCACATAGCCTCAGCTTTCACGCTGGGCTAGGCGAAACATGGTTTCAATAATGAATGAAGCCCTCCAATTGGAAGTCGGCTACAAAATGCTGGAAGTCGGAGCTGGTTCAGGATGGCACGCAGCAACAGTAGCTGAGATAGTTGCACCCAGCAATACGCCAAGAAGCAAATGGGGGCATGTATACACTGTGGAAATAGTCCAAGGCTTAGCTGAATTTGCTAGAAGAAATGTCATGAAAGCTGGGTACGGAGACCGCGTAACAATAATCTGTACCGATGGCTCTGTAGGCTATTTAGAGAAAGCCCCCTACGACAGAATTCTCGTAACTGCTGCCGCGCCAGACATTCCTAAGCCTTTAGTTGAACAGTTGAAACCCAATGGCGTTATGCTGATTCCTGTTGGAAGCGCACACCTGTTCCAGAACCTCATAAGAATCACGAAGAA
>DAOVQA010000070.1:0-6047 GCA_030628925.1 Candidatus Bathyarchaeota archaeon
GAAAAGGTTGTAGAGTTCGTGGCGGCGTTGTCTGCGGATTTCAATTATGTCTCGAAACCCGCTTGTTGCTATAAGCGCTGTTTTCGGCAGTTCTAGGTCTAGCTGGCCCAGCAACGCATTTGTGGCTATAGTTGTGGCGTGAACAATTACTGACACTTCTGCGTCGCTTGTTTCGTCTAGGAATTTCTGAAATGCTTTGATGACGGTTTTTGCTGGTTCCTCTAGGGTTGAAGGCACTTTTATGTTTAGAACTTCACCAGTTCTCTCATTTAGGGCAACTAAATCCGTGAATGTTCCGCCTATATCTACGGCTACTCTATATTTTGTCAATCGTTAACAGACCACGCGGGCGTCTTTATGCTTTATACATTTACCTATATTTTTTGGAGTGGCTGATGGAATTGGTAAATCTTTCATGGTGAGCAAGCCTGCTGGTGCATTAATCACTTTTGGAATTGAATTAACAATCATGGCGACTGTGCTTATGTCGCCGTGAACGCATGGCTGAATCCTCTGTTTAACATTTGGAACTCCTTCAATCGTCACAGCGTCATATTCCTCTTCTGCACCAATATATGCTTGAAAATCTAAAACAATAATCTCTTTGCTCTTCAATATCCCTTTGGCTTTCTGTCTTAAACCAGCAACATTTCCAGCCCTGACTTTTATGCTTGCACTTTCAACTGGTTTTCCAGCAACTACTGGCTCAACACCTTCAGCAGTTATCCTTTCAAGATCCCATTTTAAAGCATCAGCAATCACAGCGATAGACTGCTCAAGTCCCACATGTCCACTAATTTGTTTAGTTTCAATTTTATGTTGGAATTCTTCAACCGTTAAACCGGCACCTATTTTCCTCTGAAATGGTAAACGTCTTGTGGCGGCGTTCATCACCCTTGTAGCTTTGATCTTTTCGATTTCTTGGCAAACAGCAGTAAGTGTAATCACCAAAGTGTCCATTAAGAAACCTGGGTTTATGCCTGTACCTAAAACCGTTGCATTATGTTTTTTGGCAAGTAAGTCAAGCTCTATTGAAAGTTTTGGTTCAGTAAGATACGGATATGAAAGTTCCTCACATGTAGATACAACGTTTACGTCATGCTTTACAATTGACGCTATTTGGGAATATGTATCTCTAAAAAATGATGAAGTTGCATGGACAGCAATATCCGCCTTTGCTTTTGAAAGTACAGAGTCAATATCACCTGAGACTTTTACTCCGGTTTTTCCGGAGTTTAGAATGTCACCTAAGTCTTTGCCAATTTTATCTTCAGCTATATCAATTGCCCCGACGATTTTGATACCTTCTTTTTGAAGTAAATGCTTTGCGATCAAAGTGCCCACTGCGCCAAGACCGCATAATAGAATTCTTACCTCTTCCATTTTCACCGCTATCCCTATGGTTAAATGTAGATTCCGTGGAGTGCATTTTAGTTTTTCTGGTTACCGAAAATAATTCCGGTTTCTAAAGTGTTAGAAAATGTCAAGTGCTCTTGAGAGCACTTTTTCTTCCCTATACTCCGGTAGCAGAATCGGGGCTTTTCTGTTGGTTTCTACTCCTGCTTCTTTCAGCATTTTCTCGTATTTTGTCAAGTGATCCAACGTTAGTTTGCCAATGCTAGCGTTGTTAGCATGTTTTGCAGCGTTTATTCCTACTATTCTTCCGAACACGCTGTAGTCAAGTATTGAATTTCCCATTAGCCTGTTCTTTCCATGGGTTCCACCTGTTACTTCGCCTGCTGCGAATAATCCCTTAACAGTTGTCTCCGCATTTTCTTTTATTATTACTCCGCCGTTTTGGAAGTGCAAAGTCGGAAATACCAGAATGGGGTCTTGGGTCATGTCAATGTCAAATCGTTTATACTGTCTAAGCATGGCTGGAAGTTTCTTTTCTATTGTTCCTTCGCCTTGAAGTATGTCTATCATCGGTGAATCCAACCAAACTCCTCTCATTCCCGTAGGGGTTTCTACACCGTTATTTCTCTCGTAGCATTCCCTGATTATTGCTGCCGCCTCTACATCCCTTGGCTCGCGAGGATAAACAAACTGTTCACCATTCTCGTTTACTGGCTGGGCTCCTAGCCCCCGCACTTTTTCCGTCACTAACAACCCCACTATCTGCTCTGGATATGCCGCGCCTGTGGGATGATATTGCACAGCGTCCATGTCTCTTAATTTTGCTCCTGCGCGGTAAGCCATAACTATTCCATCGGCTGTTGCTCCATAATGATTTGTGGTTTGAAAGCCCTGTATGTGAAGTCTTCCGAATCCGCCGGTAGTCAGTACTGTGGATTTTGCTTTTGCAACGTAGTATTCTTGTGTTTCCATGTTGTATAAGACGGCCCCAGCAACTTGCTTATTTTCATCTGTAAGAAGATCCACGGCAGAGGTAAATTCCAAGACCTGAACGTTTTTGTTAATAATTTCATCTTTAAGATTTCTTACAATTTCTAAACCAGTATAGTCTCTTGCGGAATGCATTCTTTTTCTACACGTTCCTCCCCCGTGTATCGTAATCATCGTGCCGTCTGTCTCTTTATCATATATGACTCCAAGTTCTTCATGCCATTTTATCATTTGCGGAGCATCTAGTACAAGTCTTCTAGCGAGTTTCGGGTCGTTAGCGAAATGTCCACCACCTATAACGTCAAGGTAATGAAGCGCTGGGCTGTCATTAGATTTGTCTGCAGCTTGAATCCCTCCTTGAGACATTATAGAATTAGAATCGCCAAGTCTTAGCTTCTGTACAATAATTATGTTTTCAGCATCTATCCCGCTGTAATTCGCCCATAAGGCAGCTGTCATTCCTGCTCCTCCGCCGCCGATGATGAGAACGTCAACGTCAAAATCTACTTTCGATAGATCTATGTCTTCAGGTTCTACTAGTGGGTGCGATTCAAGCAAGTCTACAACTTCATGAGGCATCCGATCTCCTTTGTTATGTCCAACCTTAACAGGTCTTTTTGCTTCTTCCTTGTAGTCCGGATGGAACTTTTTCAGTATTTCCTCTCTTTCTTCAAGTCTCATTAGTGGGAACGTCTCTTTCAATCTCTTGTCTCTAGTTTTCTCAACAGCTTCTATGTGTTCACGCATATATTCCGGATATCCTCTCACAATCTTTAACTTGCTCATTATGGCTCAATCTCCCTTTTTTCATATATTTCCTTAATTCTATCTACACTTGTTTCCATAAGCTTCTGAATTTCTTCATCAAATTTGCCTGACTCTATTTCCTTTATTCTTTCTTCAACGTGATTTGCTTTCGGTATAATGTATTTGCCGTAAAGCCGTCTTGCAAGCAACGCTATGTTGTAGGGTACGATTTCTGTGGGGCATCTTATAGCGCATAGTCCGCATGTGAGGCAGTCGAAGGAGAGAGTTGCTGCTTCCTGAAAGTCACCTCTTAAAGCAGCTTGAACGTAGTTCATCACCTCTAAGTCTTGTGGACATGCTTTGGTGCAGGTGTTACAACTAACGCATTTTGCGATTTCTGGATAGTACTCTAGAATCACATTTGGTGATGGGCTTAACTCTTCTAGATTGTAAACTGGTTTTTCTGCAGGTGTAAATGGAATTTGGCTTATGTACATTCTGTCTTCAACTGTTTCTTGGCAGGCTAAAGCCATTTTCAACTTGTAGTCTCCCTTCACTCTGTAAACTGTGGCGCATGCTCCGCAGAAACCTCCTCGGCAACCACAGCTTCTCACAAACCTGTAACCTGCATATTCCATGGCTTTCATGATGGTTAAGCCAGCTGGAACTTTATACTCGCGTCCCATAACGTACACTCTAACTTCCTTTTCACCTTGTTTGACTTCACTCATTTTTTTCACACCAAATTTGAATAATTATGAGGAGATAGCACTTTTTTCAGCCTTCTAATAAAGATTTTTAGTTTTAAGTAATGGTTTCGGATCAACATAGTGTAAATCAAGGTCAACACCATAAAACTGCTTATCCAGTCCGAAGGCAATTGCCATGAGCTGCGTATAATACATTACTGGTATTTCCTGCAGGTCTCTATGGAGTTTTCTAGCTTCTTTTTGTCTGAAATCCAAATTGAAAGTGCAAAGTGGGCAACACGTAACGATGATTTCTGCACCGTTTCTTAATGGATAGATCAGATTGTCGTAGGTTAGCTTTGCAACTATGTCTTTTCTGTCAACTGTATGATAGCTCCCGCAACATTGTGTTCTGTTCGGATTAGTAATCACTTCGGCCCCAACAGCTTCTAAGATATTTTCCAAGATTGTCGGGTTTTCCGGGTCATCTATGCCTATTTCTCTCGGTCTTAGAGCGAGGCAGCCGTAGTAGGGTGCCACCTTCAAGTCTTTCAACGATTTTTTAACTTCTTTAGCTATTCTGTCATATCCTATGATGTCTCTTAGAACTTCTAAGAAGTCAAGAGCTTCTATTTTGCCTTTGTAGCCTTCTTTAACTCCGCCGGCGAAGTCTTTTTCCATTTCAAAATAAGTGTTTATTTTCTCCAGTTTTTCTGTATCTTTGACAAATAGGTTTGCTTCTTTAAGAGTGTGGTAGCACATGGAACAGAATGTGACGACGCGTTTTTCATCTTTCACGATTCCAGCTTCGTTCATTTCTTGAACATGAATGAAATTTCTTAAGGGAGCCAAATGCCGCATTAAATCGTCAGTTACTAGAGACGGAAAAACGCCGCAGCAGTTCCATTTCGGCAGTTCAACCAGTTCTATCCCTAATTTTTCGGTGACTGCCATACCTGAAATCGCGTAGTTTCTGGCTGTTGTTTGTACAGCACAGCCTGGATAGTAAGGTATTTTGATCACTTGTACACCTTCTAAGCTGTTGTTTTTCGGAAATTACTAACCAAGGCGATTGGTGGAAGTATTTTCAATTCTTCTTTTGAGATTTCGCTGATGGAGATTTTATCTTGGTCTCTTCGCAGCCTTATCTGCCTTAAGGTTTCCATGATTTTTGTTATGTTGATTTTTCTTGGGCATATTGCTTGGCAGGCAAAGCATGTACTGCAAATCCAGAAGGTGTTTGATTCAAAGATTCTTTCTATATCACTTATCTGAACAAGTCTGATTATTTGAGTTGGAGATAAATCCATGGCGGATCTTACAGGGCATGAGCCACTACATAGGCCACACTGGTAGCATGAGCGTACATCTTCGCCGCTTATGCTTATGACTTCTTCCGCAAGGTTCATTAACTGCCTTCCTAGTGGTTAGGAAACTGAATAATCAAACATTTTAAGTTTATCGTTCAAAAAGCCTTAGTTTTTAATAGAAAGATTATATAACACGGACTAACTCAACATCTTTTACCACCAGCAAAATCTCCAAATTGATGGATGTGAGGGTATTTGGAAAGTGCCAAACGCATCGGCGTCTACATTTGTCATTGCGGAGGTAACATAAGCGATACTGTGAACGTTGAAAGGGTCAAAGAGGTTTTATCCAAACTTGAAGGCGTGAAGACCGTTGAAACTGTGGATTATCTCTGCAGCACTCAGGGACAAAGCAAGATTAAAAGCGGGATAGAAGAGTATGGAATCAACCGTATTGTTGTTGCCGCATGCTCTCCACAGATACACTTGGAAACTTTTAGAAGAGCTGTTTCAGAGGCTGGTTTAAACCCCTACCTTCTTGAAATGGCAAACATACGTGAGCACTGCAGCTGGGTTCATGACAATATTGAGGAAGCCACAGCGAAAGCCATAGACATTATACGCGGTGCAGTTTATCGGGCAAAGCAGTTGGAGGAACTTCATCCAATTAAGACCAAGGTGAAAAGAGAAGTTCTAGTCATTGGAGGTGGCATTACAGGTATTCAAACAGCTCTTGAAATGGCGGATAAGGGCTATCAAGTACATCTGGTGGAGCGGAGTCCATGCATAGGAGGGCATATGGCTCAGCTCAGTGAAACATTCCCAACCCTCGATTGTTCATACTGTATTTTGGCACCAAGAATGGTGAGCGTAGGGCAGCATCCTAAAGTAAAAATCTACACAATGGCTGAGCCTGTAGCTTTGAAGGGTGTTCCGGGAGACTATGTTGTCACTA
>DAOVQA010000016.1:0-12498 GCA_030628925.1 Candidatus Bathyarchaeota archaeon
TAACCCTTTAAACTTCTAAGCTGCCCCGCGCCACACCCAACTTCTAATAGGCATTTACAATCGTGAACGCGCATAAGTTCGGCAATTAACTTAGTTTCTTTCTGTATTAGTTCTCGAGTCCATTTTTCAGCTTGCAACCCCAAACGCCACCTAACATTCCAGTATTCCCGAGGATTTGAATAGCCGACAAGCCTCAAAATAACTTTCTTCAAATATTCAAGATTTATTTTTTTCACCTCCTCAAGATTTTCGTGAAGCCACGCCAAGTTAGGTGTGTACTGGTAACTCCAAAGCCGGTTTTGAATCTGCCGTGCTTGTTCTTCACGCCAGCATTTTGGGCATAAGAAATATTGTGTGTAGCCTTTAGGATAATCAACATAGTAACCTCTTTTTTGATTCTCTTGTGAAACATTATCTTTTAATGTATCCTAAATGCTCTTTTATCATATTTGGTCTTTTTTAACGCCACTATATAGAGGCAGTGCTTAGTTGACAGTAAAAATGTTCATGATGCCCAAGAGAGTTTAAAAAGAGCTAATCTGTGCTTAGGCTATTTCTGAGCTTATTGAAGATTAGTTTCTTTGGTTGTGCTTTAACTTTTCCGCTTTTCTTACACGTTTCATTTAACTGTGTTCATATAACAACTGGAGCAATTTTTCTTTTTCAAAAGTTTTGGGTTCTAATTTGTAAACTATTGAGAGTTTGGTTTTAGGTTGTTTAGTTTTCATGAAAATAAGAGCCGTTAGAAGAACCTTTGTTTCTTCTTTGTAATAGTTTAGTGACTTACACAGTTTTCGAGCCTTATATTCAGCATATGTCTTATCCCATTTTGGGTAAATAGTGACATAATAGACCATTGCTGATATAGCCAATGCTCCAGAAGCTATCAGCAATTGAACGAAAACTATCTCTTCTAATCTTGTACACATGGTTTCGACCAAGACCATTACGAGCGATATTAGACCTAAGACAGCTATATCTGGCACACCTCTAAACAAATAATCCTTAAAATCATTCTTTACCGCATCTACATCATCAATTAGCTTTTTTTTATCTCTGTTTCATATTTGACGCTCATATATCCACATTTCCCTCAATAGGATATGAATGCTAAAGAGTAGAATTATTAGTTTTTCTGTGCTGTGCCTTATAGGAAACATTGAATGACCCTTATTTTTTGAGTGGTTATTTCTGAGCTTAGAAAAAAGAAGGGAATTAAGTTATTCTTTGCAGTAATAGTCTTCCTTATCGTATTGATGTGTATGTCGCGCGCGCTAGTCATGATATGGTGGATTTAATCAAATATTCCCTTGCGCGTGACAAGCTTTTTATATGAGGGCCAGTGCTTAGTGGAGGTGTCACATTAACTCATGCTCTGATTGAATAGCTTTTGAAGGCTTTTGAAAACTGCATGCAAAACTTTTGTGATAGGAGAAATGAAACATATGCAAATACAATACTTTAAAGATTTGCCGTTAAGTCCAGAAGTAATGCAGAGTACCAGAGAGCTTGGGTTTAGTAGTCTTTTTCCAATTCAGGCTCAAGCAATAATTCCGCTACTTGAGGGCAAAGATGTTATTGGACAGGCACGGACCGGAACAGGTAAAACTGCAGCTTTTGGAATCCCGATGATTGAACGACTAAACCCCAAAGATAATGGTGTTAACGGTTTGGTTTTGGAACCAACACGTGAACTTGCCATACAGGTCGCAGAGCACATAAGTCAGCTCAGCAAATACGCAGCATTCAAAGTCTTACCTATTTATGGCGGAGAACCCATTCGAAAACAAATATACGCTTTGACAAGAGGTGTCAACATTGTCGTTGGCACGCCCGGTCGCATAATAGACCATTTGAAACGAGGAACACTACATCTTGCATCGGTGAAAATCGTTGTTCTCGACGAAGCTGACAGAATGCTTGACATGGGATTCGTAGACGACATAGAATACATACTTTCAAAGGTGCCTGTAAGCAGGCAGACAAGCCTTTTCTCAGCAACAATAGACCAGTCAGTAATGAATGTGTGCAACAGATACATGCACAAACCTGAAAAAATACTTGTAAGCAAAGATGAAATAGCTCTTAAACAGATAGATCAATATTACATGATTGTAAATCCTCAAAACAAGTTTGAAAATTTGTGTTATATACTGGACGAAAACCATATAGAACGAGCTATAATATTCTGCAGAACACGAGCATATACAAGCATTCTAGCAGACAGGTTAAGAGCGCTAGGATATGATGCGAAACCAATGCATGGTGGCTTCACTCAACCGCAGAGGGACTTTGTTATCAACTCTTTCAGAAAGGGAAAACTAAAGTTGCTTGTTGCAACAGATGTCGCTGCAAGAGGTTTAGATATTCACGGAATAACTCACATAATAAACTATGACATACCTCGAGAGGGCCTGGTTTATTTTCATAGAATCGGACGAACTGCCAGGATGGGAGGCAAAGGAACAGCAATAACATTTGTAGGTTACGGAGAAATGGCAGAATTAAATCAGATAAGAGCTTTGACGAAAACTTCAATGGAAGAAATATCCTCAGGATGCTATGTTGTTTAGTCGCATTTATAAGTGGGTTTGTGTTTTCAATAGGCGGTAGCGTTCTGTTATAGACGGAAAAGAAGACGCAGCAACGTTACATTCTACAATCAACATAAAAGGAGGATGGAAAATGACGGAAAGATCAGGAATTGTTTTCATTGGAAACAAGCCACCGATGAACTATGTTCTAGCGATCATAACCAGTCTATCGGCATCCGATGCCAAAGGGGTAACATTGAAAGCCCGAGGACGAGCAATCACAACTGCAGTTGACGTAGCTGAAATAACTAGAAACCGCTTCATCAAAGACTTGAAAGTAAACAAAATCACAATAGGAACAGAGGAAATGCCGGCGAGAGAAGGCGAAAACAGATCAAGAATGGTTTCAACAATGGAAATAATACTTAAAAAAGAGCAGGAAAACACTAAAACAAAGTAACAGTCCGCGAACATATCACTTTTCTTTTTTTTTCTATAAAATTATAAGTTTACTTCAGCAAACTTTCTTTATGGATCTGTATCAATATGGACAACCCGTAAGTATGTAGCGGCTTGATTCAGGACTTGAATAAAAATAAAAATTTTTTATAAAAAAACTGGCTAGTCTATCTGTGGGAGCCTTGATGTTAATATCTTCTGCGTGGACCTCTTCTCTTCTCCCAGCATTCTCTGCAGTAGACTGGTCTGCTCGGATCAGGTTTGAATGGAACTTCACATTCATTGCCGCAATCAGCGCAGACTGCCTTGAACATCTCTCTGGGTTCTCTCCTGTATGATATGTAGCTGCACCTCCCATTCGTAGAAGCAGAACTAGTTCCGTGTGGAAATCCAATTCATGCGTATTTACTTAGTTTAAATATCGCTTTATAAACTTATGCGCTCGCTGAAATGCTTCACATTGGAAAAAAGCCGTAACCCTTCACTGTTATGAGTAAGGAGAAAATGAATGTTGATGCGTTTTTCTTCACGGTCTTACGCATTCAGCTTTAGGTCTATATGGTCGTTTTGTTGTTCGTTTTCTCTTGTGATAGCTACATTCATGGATGCGTACTAATAACCATCCTCTATCTTGGTATACACAACCACATGGTAACGCGGTCGTGTCCGTTCCTTGAATTCTTTTCTTTTTCATTTCCAGTTTCTCCTTCTTCAATGCTATAGCTTTGAGCACGTTCTAGAACATCAGCATAAGCTATCGTTTACGGTTTGATTGCTTCAGCAATATCCGCAGTTAATCTTCCTTGTCCGTTTGACTTACATATATCTTTCTTTTGACCTTTCAATATCCTTTGTTGTTAAGTAAATAGACTTTTCGGAATTACTTGAACAGTATAAGGCGCACTTAGATTTGATGTTGCTGGAGAAGGAAAGTAGCAACGCGCAAAACCTCCTTCACTTAGCAAATTCCTTCAGTTTTTCTTTTAGCACCCTGCTAACTAGGGCAGCGTGAGCTCTGCCTCGCATTTTACTCATAATGCTCCCCATAAGAATTCCGAAACTGTTTTCACCTCGTTTTTGAATCAAGTTTATGTTATCTTCAATCTCTTTTTCAACAAGCCTTCTAAGCTCATCTTCAGACATAGGCTTCAAGTCAAGACTCTTTATCGCCTCTTGAACGTTCTTGTTCTTGTGGCTTGACAACCAGACAACCATGTCAGGCAGAGCCTCTCTCGTTAGTTCTCCCGAACTCGTTCTCATAAAAATTTCTCTAATTTGGCTTTCCGGAATCTTGTCAACTTGAACGCCGTCGCGTTTTAAAGCTTTCAGTGTCTCCGTTAGAAATGCAGCGACAGTTGTTGATGAAATTTTGCTTTCTCTGACTATTGTTTCAAACAGTGGACAGTATCTGGAGTCTAAAACTTGCCTAGCCAATTTTTGGTTTAGCTTGTACTCTTTCGTTAGCCGTTTGAGTTTTTGTTCAAGCAGTTCTGGCAGTTGCGAACTGATTTTTCTTATGTAATCCTCGGTTATTTGTATCGGGGGAATGTCTGTTTCAGGATACATTCTTGCTGCTCCAGGCCTAGGTCTCAAGTAACGTGTTGTTCCGTCTGGTTTGGCTGCACGTGTTTCTTCTGGCACGCCTTTCAAAGCTTCTCGAGCTCTCTCCACAACGGTCTTTAACGCGTCTTCAGTGTTTTCCGGGCTGTCTGCAACAAACACAATTGCATCTTCATCTTCGACTTCAACAGCCTCTCTTAGCTTTTCCACCTCTTCTACTGTTATCCCGTAGGCTGGAAGTTCATCTGTGTGGAATATCCCGCCAACCTGCCCCCAGAAACGTGCTCTGTCAGACATCTCTGTTCCAAGGCGATATCCCGGCATCAACTCCTTTTTGAGCAAACCTTTAAAGTTTGGAAGCTTCACGGCTAAGACTTGCTTTTTTCTGTCTATGGCATTGCGTAGAACCTTGCATTTTGTTTGTTTGAACACTTCTGTTATGTTGAAGAATTCTTCTTTAATATCCTCTTTTTCTACTCCTCTGGCTTTTAGTTCTTTGCCTATCTCCAGAAGTTTCAATTGACGTTGAACTTCATATGTTACAACAAGCGGAAGTAGCTCAAGTTCCTGAACTCCCTTGATTTCTACGAGCGCACCGTTTGGAATTGATATGTTCAAGTCTTGCCGTATTGTGCCTAGGCCCCTTTTCACTTTTCCAGTGGCTCTGAGAATTCTTCCTATTGCCAGCGCAGCTTCTTCTGATTCTTTAGGTGATTTGATGACTGGTGCTGTTGCAACCTCTATTAATGGTATGCCTAAACGGTCTATACGATAGCGTAATATGGCGCCTTCTTCACCAGTTTTTCTTGCAGCATCCTCCTCTAGGCTTATATGCTGAATCGGAACGATTTTTTCTCCAACTTTGACTTCACCATTCAGGGCTATTACACATGTTCTTTGGAAGCCAGTGGTGTTTGAGCCGTCTATAACCGTTTTGCGCATCACATGGATTTCATCAACTGGATTAGATTTCATGATTAAGGCTGCTGTTAAGGTCGTTTCAACAGCCTCCCTGTTTAAGGGATGTGGTGGTTCTTCGTCCATTTCAACAAGGCATGAAGTCGCCCTATTTGCTTCGTAGAAGATTTTTACCCCTTTCTGAAATTCAAAGTAGGCTGCTGGATCTACCTGACCTAACTCGCTTTGTGTTGGTCGAAGCCTGCGCAGGAATGTTATCTCTGGCTCTTCCTTGAAAAGCTCTGGTCTACAATTACAAAATAATTTTTCAGAAGTATTCAACTGCTGATGAATTTCTAACCCTACTTTCAACCCGATTTCTTCATAATTTATTTCCAAACATTTCACCCTTAACTGCTGTTTGTTTTCTCAGGTAGGATTCTTGGTGAAAACTCTCCTGCAATGTTTGTTTTCAATAGTTTCTTTGCTTCTTGTACATCTTTGATTTGTCCGAAAATCCACATGAGCTTGACGATGGCCGTTTCTGGAAGCATGTCTTCTAAGGGTATTACGCCTAAAGCCAGTAAGTCGCGACCCTGACCGTAGACGTTCATGTTTACGCGGCCCCAAATACACTGGGAAGTCATACCTACTACAACATTGTGCTCTATGGCATTTCGTATTGCCTTACAGGCATAGCTGCTGATGTGTCCTAAGCCTGTTCCCTCAATAACTATTCCCCTGCAGCCTTTCTCTACACATGAGTCAATTATTGTGGGGTTCATACCTGGATAAAACTTCACTAAAGCAACTTTTTCGTTGAATTCCGGTTTCAATGTAAGCTTTCTTGCAGAGTCGCGTTTTTGATATTCTTCTGTAAGCATGGTTATTTTTTGGTTTTGCACTCTGGCCATTGGGGGAGCATTCACAGATTGGAAGGTGTCCCTTCTGCTCGTGTGGCATTTTCGAGTTTTTGTTCCTCTATGAAGCACTATGGATGTGTCTGATGTTGTTTCATGCATTGCTACAGCTACTTCTGCGAAGGGCGCTTTTGCCGCTGTTGTCACTGCTCCTGTGAGGTTTGTTGCTGCATCTGAGCTCGGTCTGTCTGCTGAACGTTGTGAACCTGCAATTATTACTGGAACTGGGAGGTTTTGCAGGGCGAAGCTTAAGGCTGCAGCTGTGTAACCCATAGTATCTGTTCCATGAGCTATGACGACGCCGTCCACGCCTTCGGATATTTGTTTTGAGACAGCCTTAGCTATTTCTGTCCAGTGTTTAGGCGTTATATTTTCGCTGAGAAGGCTAAATAGTATTTGGGTGTCTATTCTTGCTATGTTGGCAAGTTCTGGAACGACGCTGTACAAGTCGCTTGCTGTTAGGGCTGGTCGCACGGCTCCTGTTCTGTAGTCTACGCGGCTGGCGATTGTTCCGCCAGTGCTTATTATAGTTACTTTGGGAAGCGCGGGGTTTTGTTCTGGGGGTTGGGGTAAGGTGAAACTCAGTTTTGTTCCTTTCTTTATCCTCTCTATTTGTGTGTTTGGTGTTATTCGTACACCGATGTTGTAGCCGCTTTTCAGTTTTATAACAATGTGTTTGTTATCTTCGTATTCTGAACGCGGGATTAAAATGCCTTCAAATACTTGGCTGTTTTTTGTTATGCGTACTAGGTCACCTGTTTCAGCTTCAGTTTTTCTGATTGCTATTAATGCTTCACCTTTGTAGCCTGGAAGCTCTTTTTCTTTGTTCATATTTTAATTCTCCAGCATTTTCGACATGTATGGCCCATCGTAGTTGTAGCCGAACCGCATATAGTACTGTTTTGTTCCGAGAGCACTTATAACTAGAACCTTTTTCACGTCATAGTCTTCTCTGGATATGCGTTCTGCCTCGCTTAAGAGGATGCTGCCATAGCCCTTGTGCTGCCATGCTTTGGCCAAGTGTTTGCCAACTGGAACAAGGGGGCCGTAGACATGCAGTTCTCGAACTATGGAAGATTCTGTTGCTTTTATTTCTGATCTATGGGCTTTTTCTGAAGGGATCCTCAGCCTTAAATAACCTACTAGCAGAGCGTTTTCCCGATCTTCTGCTGAGATGAAAATTTCCTCTCCTTCAGACGCCGGATATTTCATGGTTAGAATCTTCACCTTTTCTGGTTTAGGTTTCACTCCATCCTTTAGCATTCTGTGACCTACTTCTCTACATCGTATGCATCTGCATCTTATGTTTTGCTTTCTTAGTTTCTGCTGCACTAGTTGACGTAGGTTGCTTCGTTTTACGCCGGCAACAATCAATGGGGCGGGTATGTCTCTTTGAATACGCATTATGCGTATCCACCACGGGATAAGTTTCTTGATTTCTACAATTAGGTTAGCTGCTGTCTCGTTCGTGTAGGGCTCATATTTTCCCTCGCGATACAATTCATAGACTCTTGTGCCTCTAAAAACTAAGCATGGATAAATTTTGATCATGTCGGGCTTGAAATTTGGGTTTACAAAAATCTCTTTGAAGGCTTCTAAGTCATTTGTTGGGTTTGAACCAGGCAGTCCAGGCATAAGATGATACACTATTTTCAATCCAGCATCTTTCATTATGCGTGTAGCTTCAATAACATCTCGAACTGTGTGTGTTCTACCCATTGACCGGTAAATCTCGTCGCTTGGGTTTTGGACACCCAACTCTACCCGTGTCACACCCATACTAAGCATCTGATTTACATGCTTTTCTTTAGCCCAGTCAGGCCGCGTTTCTACAGTTATGCCGACGTTACGGGTTCTGCTTGTTTCCGCATTCTTTTTTGCCTCTTCAAAACTAGCGGATTCTCTATCAGTGATGGCGTCCAAACAACGTTGGATGAAGCATGTTTGATAATCAAGAGGTGTTGCTGGAAAAGTTCCACCCATAATGATTAGTTCTATCTTGTCAACATTATGTCCTATGGCTTGCAGCTGTTCAACACGGCTTTTAACCTGCATGTAGGGGTCAAACTTGTTCTGTAACCCACGCATTGCAGCCGGCTCAAAACCCGTGTAGCTCTGGGGTACACCAAACGGTGGTCCACCTGGACAATAAGCGCATGGTTCAGACTGTGGACAGGGATAAGGTTTTGTCATTACGGCTACTACGGCAATGCCTGAGATTGTCCGTGTGGCTTTTCTTCGCAGTACTGGCAAGAGTTTGCATTTTTCTTCAGTGTTGAGTTTGCGTATTATTTCTGAGTTTGAAGGCACCTTTCCAAGTTGATGTTTAGCTGCGATTTGCATTTTGATTCGGTTAACATCGTCGCGACTGGGTGAAGGGATACGTATTAGAGTTTCGATGATTTCTCTTAGAGCATCGTTAGGATTCAAATCAGCAGCAACCACAGTAAATTATCATATACACACAAATAAACTCCGCTAAAAGCAAGAGCTGAAATTTCATAAAGTATTTATTTCTAAACTGTTCTATGCTACAGAACCTCATACTTTGGTGAATCAACTTTGTATGCTGTTTCAGGTGTTAAGCGGTATGTTCAGCGTATAGCTATGCTTAGTCGTAATGCGAAGCTTTACATATGGGCAACTATTGTGCAAGGTTTAAGTTTTGGAATCTGGGGGGTCATATTTAATCTATATCTTAACCTTCCTGACGTCGGGTTCCAACCGGATTTTATAAGCAACATGTTTACAGCCAGCGCTATAGCAACTGGCTTAGTGGCTTTGCCAGCGGGTTTACTTTGTGAACGCATAGGTCCTAAGAAATCGTTACTCATCGGTTTAATGTCGAATTTCATAAGTCTCATTCAGATAGTTGTATTACAACCGACAGTTCTTCTGTTTGCCAGTCTCTTTTCCGGCTTGATAGGAACAATTGGATGGGTAGCTTCAGTTCCTTTCATGGTGGAGAACAGCACAAAAGATGAACGTACCCACTTGTTCAGCGTTAATTGGTCTTCAATGATAATCATGAGTGTTATAGGTAACTACGTTGGTGGAGTAATGCCTGATTCATTCAATCTTCTTCTTGGCTTGTCCATAAGTCCGGAGATGGGGTCAGCTGTCGGATACCGGTTGGCTCTTGTCGTTTCCCTTGTTTTAGCTCTTGCTGCGGCTTTTCCGATCTTGTTGATAAAGGAGAGTAAAACGTTGCAAAGGCAAAAAATGGTGGATCTCTTGGCTTTGAGAAACATTAGAAGCCATCAAGCAATAGTTAAATTTATGATTCCTACAGCTCTCATAGGTTTCGGAGCTGGTTTTATAGTACCGCTTTTCAACTTATTTTTCAAGTTAAGATTCAGCGCTACAACGGGGCAGATAGGCGTTATATCAGCTCTAGGCAGTGTTACATTGGGCATAGGTATACTTGCTGCACCATTGCTGTCAAGCAAATTAGGTAAAGTTAGGAGCATAGTAGCATGCCAGTATTTCTCTATGCCCTTCATTATGCTTATGACTCTTGCACCCAACTTAACTTTAGCTTCAACAGCTTACATGACCCGCGGCGCCTTAATGAACATGGCGGGACCAATAAATTCTACATTGCAGATGGAGCTGGTAACAGAAAAGGAACGCGCTACCACAAATGGTCTAATGATTATGGCAGATAACATTCCACGCGCAGCAACTGCTTCAATTTCAGGTAGAATGATGACAGGAAGCGATTTCTACACACCCTTCCTCTTTACAACAGCTACCTACTTTATAGCTAGTTCACTATTCTTCATGTTCTTCAGAAAAGCTGAGTCTTCTCTTAAAAATAAGTCAGAGTTGCTTAACTAGAATCCACGTTCATACACGATTTTTCCATCAACAATCGTCATCTCCACCGTAACTCTTCTGATTTCGTCAGGTGGAACACTAAACGGATCATCCGACAAAACCGTTAGATCTGCAAACTTTCCAGATTCTATTGTTCCCTTGTTTTTTTCGTCAAAAGAAGCGTAAGCTGCATTCACAGTGTAAGTTTTAAGGGCTTCCTCCACCGTGAGACTTTCTTCTGCAAAGCTTCTTCTAGCCACGGCAGCCCAAACACCAAAGAGTGGATCGATGGGTTCTACTGGGCAATCTGAGCCAGAAGTAACAACCAGCCCTTCATCCATGAGAGTCTTGAATGGGTAAACCCAGCGTGCTCTGTCTTCACCAACACGATCAGCAACCCAAAAATCAGAGGCAACAAAATGGGGTTGAACAGAAGCTATTAAGCCTAAACACTTCATTCGTTTAATTAGCCCTTGGTTAAGAACTGAACAATGTTCAATTCTATGTCTATGATTCTCTTGTGGATGTGTTTTCAGAACTTTTTCAAAGGCTTTCAAAACAGCCTCTATCGCGCGGTCACCTATCGCATGTACTGCCAACTGCAAACCAGCCCTGTGAGCTTTTGAGACAAGCTTATTCAGTTTTCTTTGGCTGTAAAGCATTATGCCGCTTGTTTCAGACTTGTCGAAGTAAGGCTTTTTTAAGGCTGCTGTGCGTGCACCTAGGGATCCATCAGCAAAAACCTTAACAAATCCTATCTTGATCATGTTATTTCCAAAGCCTGTAAGCAGCCCTAAATTGATTAGCTCATCTAGAAGATCTGCAGAGATGCCTAAATAGACTCTTAATGGCAGTTTTCTCTCCACGTAGAGCTTCTGTATGATGCGTATTTCCTTGGCAGAGCCGATGACCCAATGTACGCCTGTAAGTCCAACTTCAACGGCTTTTTTACATGCTAACATGCAAGCTTCTTCAAGTTCTTTCGAGTCTGGTTTTGGAATGACTTTCCAAACTAGCTCCAAGGCATTTTCTCGCAATATTCCATTAGGCTTGCCTGTAGTTTCATCTAAATCTATTTTTCCACCGTCTACCGATGTTTCCTTTGTTATACCAGCCAGCTGCAAAGCCTTAGTGTTGGCGACGGCTAAATGTCCGCAGACACGAACAAGGAAGACCGGTTTGTCCGCAACTGCAGTATCCAAATCCAGGCAGGTTGGGTAACGTTTTTCAGAGAATTTGTCTTGATCCCATCTTCCTCCTAGAACCCAGCTTTTTTCAGGTTTTCCCTCAGAGTATTCCCGCAGTTTCAGCTGCATTCTTTTTATAGACTTCACATCTCTCAAGTTTAAGACCTGCATAAATTGTCCAAATCCTGTCATGTGTACGTGGCAGTCAACAAAACCGGGAATAACCGTCTTGTTTTTTGCGTCTATCGTTATTGTTTTTTGGTCTACGTGTTTTCTAATCTCTTTGTTGGAACCTACAGCAATTATTTTTCCATTTCTGATGGTTATTGCTTCAGCTCTAGGCTGCTTCGGATTCAAGGTTACTACATTAGCATTTAGAATAACTAGTGTAGTCTCTGACATGTTTGCTAATGTATGATCATGGAATAAAAATTTTAGCGTCTTCTTCCTCTAAGCGGGTTTTGTCCAGGCTTTCTCTGCAAGATCATTCTTTTCTCATAGTTTCGTTTGTTTCTAGACCTAGGTGATGGTCTTTTCTTCTGTACTGCCTGTATTTTGGGAGTTTGTGACCTAACTTTTCCAGCTTTTGAAAGTGAACCGTGAGTCGGCATTAAAATACACCCATTCTATTGAAGAATACAGTAACTCTTAAACCTTTTCTTCACATAATCTGCAACTGGGCGGGGGTCGCCGAGCATGGTCAAAGGCGCAGGCTTCAGGAGCCTGTCCCGTAGGGGTTCGTGGGTTCAAATCCCACCCCCCGCACTTTTTAACGAACCCTTCGTGCTTTTCAAGGTTATACCGCACGCTATCCTGCATTATTTGTCTTCATGTATTAAAACCAACACGGCCAAGATTCTTAGAAAATCTGTCACCCCATTTATGTAAGACCGCTTGCAGCTCAATGAGGTTTTCTCTAGCGCGTACATATATCAGATAAGAAACAAAATAGCAACTCCGATTACCGCGACTGCAGCGCCCAATATGCCGTGCCAGCTAGTCCTTTGGCCGTAAAGAACCCAGACTACTGGGATGATGAAAACAGGCATCAGAGACATCAAGGTTTGAGCGATACCTGCTTGAGTGTAGGCCACAGCAACCATCGAAAGCGTCACGCCCATA
>DAOVQA010000089.1:0-5134 GCA_030628925.1 Candidatus Bathyarchaeota archaeon
CCCAAATATTCGCCCAAATAAGAGCAGCCCTCGAAACAAATCCTGAGGACAAGATTTTAGCTTTCCTCTGCAACTGGTGCAGCTATGCGGGGGCAGATCTAGCAGGCACAAGTAGATTTGAATATCCACCGACAATAAGAACCATAAGAGTCATGTGTTCAGGAAGGGTTGACAGAGACTTCATTCTCGAAGCTTTCAGGCTTGGCGCAGGCATGGTTCTTGTTGGTGCATGCCACCTACCATATGACTGCCATTATATCAGTGGAAACTACAAGATGAAAACTAGAATGGACGCATTAGCACCAATGCTGCAGAAACTTGGATTAAGCTCGGAAAGATTCCGTGTAGAATACGTTTCCGCTGCCGAAGGAATAAAGTTCGCAGAAGTTGTCAATGAAATGACAGAGCAGATGCGTACCTTAGGCAAGAACAAAATTGAAGCTGAAAATACGAAAATGCGGCCGATACTAGAAAAAATGCTGAAAAGAAAGGGACTCATCTAACTTCCATTATGCACTACGTTCTAAAGTTTTGTGGCAAGAAGAATTTTTCAATAGAGAGCTTTTTCGCTTCTTCACTCAAGGAGAGGTGATTAACCATCTTTTACTTCAAGAATCTTGTCTTCTGCAGTCTAGAATCATCTTTACATTAACAACGATTCGCACCATGATGAAGGTGCTTTGAAGTTTTCCTCTAAATTTCTGGGTGCATGAGCGCCAGTTCAGCAACATACGGGTTTTGAGAAATCATTATCTAGTCTTGCTTTCTCTTCTATCTGGAAGAATTAAGGAGATAACTAGTGCCGCTAAAGCGAAGATTGTTAGCAGATAGAAAGCTGATTCTAAGCCGTAATTGTCTGCGCAATAGCCTGCAATTGATTGAGAGATTGAGCCAATTCCGAAGGATGTGAAGAAAAGTATACCATAAACAGTTCCCCGTGAACCTTCTGGACTTAATAAACCGGTGAGCGAGTTCAATGCTGGCTGGTGGGCATAAAAGCTTATTCCGTAAAGGAATATAAATAGGGCGACTCCAAGCAAAGAAATTGGTGAGAACTGGAGTATGAACAAGCTTAACACTACGCCAAGTGAAGTTGCTATCAAAACTTTTCTAGAACCGAATAAATCAGCGGTTTTTCCTCCAAACCACTGAGCTGGAACACCAGAAGCCAAAATCAAAGTGTAAGCTATCGAAGCCCACATTGGATCGAATCCCTTGACACCTTTAAGATAGGTTGGGAAGAAATATTCAACTCCCTTCATAAACAACCCTATTGCTATGTTGAAAACTAAGATTATCCGCAGCTCAGGGATTTTAAAAACCTCACGAAATCTGATATGTGAAACTTTTTTGTTTCCAGTTCTTTTCAAGTTTCCAATGAGTAATGCTGCTAGGATTATGCAAAGTATTCCAAAGAATATGAAGGCAAATTGCCATCCAAAATGTGTGCCGATGAACCATGCTATTATTGGTGTTAGCATCACGCCTAATGTTCCGCCCATACCATGCAGTCCCATCGCTTCAGCTGTGCCACTGCCGAAAGCTTTGGATATTAGCGAATTTGCAGTTGGATGATAAAAACTTGCCCAAACAGCAATCAAACCTGATGCTAAGGCATATATGAAAATGTTGGTTGCAAAAAACATAACGAATGTGGATATTCCTGCGAAGGCTAGAAACAGCGTTATTGTTTTTGTTTCTCCGATTCTATCACCCAAGGGGCCACCGATAAGTGAACCTGCACCATAAATGAAGGACGTTATTGTGCCAACGGTGCCCATAACGAAATTTGAAACCCCTAAATCACTCATGATCATCGTTAAAAGCGGTGGCGCAATCACGAACAATGAATGATTAAGTGAATGTGCACTCCCAAGGATCGCCAGCAGTCTCTTTTTCTCATTTCCACCAGCCAATTAAGTTCCCTTTTTTTGAAGAATGAATCGTTCAAAAATCATTAATAAGTCTTTTAGTACGCTAATTGCGTCTCCTACCGCACATAGTGTTATTCAACCTTTAACACGTCTAACCATCTAAACAAGAAATAATCTACCTAGCCTTCCCTGTTTTCACACGTTATGGAAACGTGAAAACGCATGATTCAGAAGGAAGCAGGATTTTTTATAAAGTGCTAGTGTACAATACGGGCGTGCAGATAAAACATGCAGATGGATGCAAGACTTGAATTTTTCACTGAAATCGATGAGTAAAGACTCCTGAAAACATAAATAACTTGGTATATCTAACTAAGAATTCGGACGATGAGGTAATCGAGGTACACTGACCAAAAGTGGATGATTGTTTTTTCCGCTGCTGAGTCCAAAGTACAATCTGTTTTAGATGGCAGAGTTTAAACTAAGAACACAAAAATAAAAGAGGTGTGTAGGGATGTTTGTTATGGATTTGATGGACCAGTGATGTGGGCCCAAACGCTTACCATGACGAGTGTTAGACAGGCGCCGGCAAATCCTGAAACCAGGAACTTTATCTGAGCCAGTTCAGGCAGTACTGTAAGCAGTGCAGGAATCACGTGGTCGACTGTTAGTTGGGCTATAACTCCTGCCATGAATCCTAAGAGCGCTACTATCCCAAAAATCTTCATTCTTTCACCCAATTTTTTCACCTTTGCTTACATTAGGATTCTAAGCCCCTTTTTAGTCTAACTTACATGTTTTTGTCTATTTTAGTGAAAGCAGCAAGTACTTCTTTTCACTATAGAATTAAAGCTCAAAACGGTTTGTGGAAGCCTATATAGCTCTACATATATCCGTATATGTTTTAGGCATGTTAACAATGTATAAGATTTGTTTATGCATATTCTCATGTTCAGAGGTATTAATTTGTCAGAAAAATTTGCTAAAGGATGGGAAGATGGAAGAAGTAGCCAGCCCATAACAGAACGCATTAAGAGTGCCGTAAAACCCCCAGGTCCATTAAAGCCCAGGCTTAACATGGCTGTTAGGCGGCTAGACATGCAAATACAGAAACTAGATCAGGCCAGTGATAGGTTCAGCAAGAGAGATAAATCTATATTCGCAAGAATTGTGGATGCTTACACAAAGCACGACATGGCGCGGGCAAACGTTTTCGCTAGTGAATTAGCTGAGATTAGAAAAATGGAAAAAATGATTATGCATGGAAGACTTGCCCTTGAACAAATTGTGTTGAGGCTGCGAACAGTTTCAGAACTTGGAGATGTAGTTTCGACACTTGGTCCAGCAGTAAATGTTCTAAGAGCAGTTAAAACAGGAATGGCAAACGTTTTTCCAGAAGCTGACCGAGAGTTGGGGCAGATAGGTGACTTGCTAAGCGGAATAATAATGGAAGCCGGACAAAATACAGGTTTCTCAGTGAACTTTGAAACCGCAAATGAAGATGCTCAGAAAATTATGGCTGAAGCCTCGGCCATTGCAGAACAGAAAATTAAAGAGAAATTCCCAGAACTGCCAGCAGGAATCCCTTCTGTATCGCTAGGCGAGCAATCCCCTACTGGAACATCCTAAATTCAATCACATAGGAGACTGCAATTATGACACAAGAATCCAACCTTTTTATATCGATCGGAAAGCAAGTAAAAGATGAATATGGAGGTACAATCGGAAGAATTACGTCTTTCGCTGTGAACCCATACGGTAGAGTTGATTTCGCTTACATTAAACAGGGAGACGGCAAGCTTACAAAATACCCTGCAGAAAGCCTAAAAGTTGAAGGTTCAGAAGTAATTTTTCAGTCCGCTTTAAAGATGAAAGCCGCAACCTTCTGTGATCAAATTCCATTGATATGGCGCAAAGACCAAGCTCTAAAAAGGCTTGTAGAAAAAAACAAGATTTCACCTGAATTACATGATGATATGCATAGAAGTTTTGAAGGTGTCTTGAACCAGCTGAAAAGTGAAGCTAGAGCTTTACCAGAAGAAATCGACAAGGAAACTGCTAGGTGTTCTCAAGAGATTAAGGATTTAAACTATGCTCTAGTCAATCTTGAAATTGAGCATGAGATAGGAAAAATCGACGACCAATCCTACCAAGAAGCTTTCACAATAATACAAGAATGCCTAAAAAGCACTAACATGAAGAAAAGCAACCTCGAAACTATAAAGACCAAGCTTTCAAACATCCTTCTTGGAGAAACATCGTCCCAGATAGAGCAAGAAGCTACAGAAGAGTCACCAGAAGAATCGAGCACCCAAGAAGAGATTCCTACTCCTCAACCCCAGTCACCGAGCCTTCCAGAACCACCTGTAGTAGTCTACGTGAAAGAAGTAGGCAAGTCCAGCGCATAGACTAACGCACAGCGGGCGGAGGGAGCCAAAATCAGAAACTTTTTCCAAAAAAACCCTCCACCAATACAGGAATTAACTGGTAAATCAATGCGCAAACTAAGAGCCCAGCAATATAAACTCAAACAAGTGTCCTTCAGACTCAAGAAAAGAGATGAAGCTCTGTTTAAAACATGCATCCGCGCGCTAAAAAATCACAATAAAGACAGAGCAACGATATGTGCAAACGAAATAGCAGAAATTAAGAAACTGACAAAGTTCCTTTACCATGTGGAATTAGCAATCGAGCGAGTGATTATCAGACTTGAAACAATAAGGGAACTAAGCGACATAATCATCAACCTAAAACCAGCATTAAAAATGCTCCAAAAAGTTTCAAAACAGCTTTTTGAAGTTTTGCCTAGTGTTTCATCTGAACTAAACAGAGTTAATAACGCAATAAACGAAACGCTTTACTCAACAAGAATAACATTGGACCCGTCAGCAATTCCAGTAAACAGAATAACGCTAGAAGGAAAAGAAATACTGAAAGAAGTCTCGAGCTTCCTGGAACAAAAAATAGCTGAAGAACTTCCTGAACCCCCCGCCGCCCTAGAAACCCCCATGGAAGTACCTGTTAAGCAGATGGTTGCATTGGCGACAGCCTGTTCACAGACTGTGAGTCAAAAAACCGTTGAAACAAAAGTTGTATCTTCCCAAGATCTCTTTTCTTTTAAGGAATCGGAGTTACAGGAACTTTCGCTGAAAGTTGAAACACCTTCACTGGAGGATGTTCTTTTGGAATACGTTAAGAAAAGTAAAGGAGAAGTTGATTTGATGCAATGCTCCTTGAAATTGAATGCTTCATATACTGAC
>DAOVQA010000191.1:0-2611 GCA_030628925.1 Candidatus Bathyarchaeota archaeon
AAGCGTTCTTTGAATGTTCTACGGAGAAGCTTTGCTGTTTCTTTGAATTCTCTTGATTTATGTAAGGGTTTTATTCTGGTTTGAGGTGCGAGCAAAAGAATTCTTGCTTCGTGGCTTGGAGAGTATCTTTCTGCGAGTTTTTTTCTGTATCTAACAATCTCTGGCCGGACGAGTCCGATTGAGGTGAAGAAGAAGATGCCGCTTTTTTTTGCTGCTGGGCTGTGTTTTTCAATGAATTTTTCATATTTTTTCAGTCTTTTTAGGGCTTGAAGTAAGGTTGGATGTCCATGTGCCCTCATTTCTAAGTGTTCCCATAGCCTGCCTTTTTTGATTGCTTGCTTTATGCGCTTCAGTTCGGCTTGGCACGTGTAGAGGTTGTGTTCTGCGATGAAGGCTTGTTTTTCTTTTGGTTCCATTTCTTTCACTTGTTTTAGGGTTGTTTTTGAGCATTTTGGGCATGCACATGGGAGATAATTCAGCTCTTTCAGTCTTGAGGTGCCGTATTCTGTCATGTAACGGTTGTTTCTGGCGTATATTGCGTAGGCTGCGGAATCGAAGAGGTCGCATCCAAGGGCTGTGGCTAAGCTGAACATGATGGGATGTCCTGCTCCAAAAAGGTGTAGGGGTTTTTCGATGGGCAGGTTCATCTTGGCGGTCATTATCATGTCTACTAGAAGGTCGAATCGATAGTGTTCCATAACTTCAGTTGGGCTTCCTAAAGCGTGTATTTGAAATGGTAGTTTTGCCATTTCATGGGCGGATTTGGCTATGAGATCTAGGTGTCGACCTCCTTGAATTGGACCTACCCAGAGAATGTCTTTTCGGGTTTTAGTTTTGAAGAGTTTCTTAGCTCTTTCCAAAGTTTGATCTACCGTGTGTTCTGCATATTTTCTTGAAACTTTCCATCCTGTTGGCCAATCTAGGATTGTTGCTATGTCTGTATCTATTTGTTCCTGATATTTTATGATCTCTTCTGGTGTTGTTTCTATGTCACCGTAAACGAGAATTTGGTATGCCCCTGAATCAGTCATTATTACCCCATTGAAATCCAAAAAGGCATGTAAACCTTTTTCTACTGGCTGGTTCTTAAAGCGTTGTTTCAATATGTACGCGTTACTTATTAGGGCTTGACAACCGAAATTCTCTTGAATTTTTCTGGGTGGAATAGGCTGAATCGTTGGGTTTATGACTGGGAAGAGGAGGGGAGTTTCAACGGTGCCGCTTTTGGTTTTAAGTCTTCCAATTCTTGCGAGCAAGTCTCTTTCTTTTATTTCAAAAGCCATTTTCAAGCCTAAACAGAATCAGCCAAACACACTTATATCGTTATTTTTCCTTTCTACCTATCTATCATCTGCAAAGGAAGTTGAAGCATGGTTTGTGCAGTTCAGATCTATGAAGAACCAAAACTGAACAATCCTGTCCTGATTGAAGGATTGCCCGGTATAGGATTTGTAGCTAACATTGCAGCCTTACATTTAATCCATGAATTAGACGCCAAGCTTTTCGCCGAAATCAGTTCCTCATCCTTTCAAGACCTAGCGGTAATAACAGAAAAAGGAGGCACACAACATCCAACAAACAAGCTCTATTATTACAAAAACCAAGAAGGCGGACGAGACCTAATCATATGGCATGGCAACACACAAGCTCTAACAACATTTGGGCAGTACGAGCTTTGTGACCGCGTGTTAGGTATAGTCGAAAAGCTAGGTTGCCACTATGTAATAACTCTAGGTGGATTCAAGAAAGAACAAACAGTTGAAAAGCCGGAAATCTACTGCGCAGCATCTGACCCGGAAACGCTTAAAGAAGCCCTGAACCTTGGAGCCAAAATAATGGTGGGACAGATCTTCGGACTTGCAGGTGTCACAATAGGTATGGGCAAACTAGGAAATTTCAAAGGATTCTCCCTTTTGGTGGAAACTGCTGGTACATATCCCGACGTAAAGGCGGCACACCAAGCCCTAACAGCCCTATGCGATTTTCTAAATTTGAGAGTTGACCTGTCAAGGTTAAATGTTGCTGCTGAAAAAACCAAGAAAACACTAGAATCCTTCGGTTTGATTAGACGAGTCAAAGAAGAAAAGAAGAAAGAGGAGTCCCAGTTTCGCTGGTTTGTTTAGCCCTTAATCTCACCCATGAAATGTTCGTAAACCTTCTGAACCCGCTCAGCAGCAAGACCTGAACCTTCCACAACACCTTTCTCTGTCACTTTAACTTTATTCATGACCCAAATGAAACCATTATCCTCATAAAGCCTAACCATTGTCGGAAAAACCTTCTCTAAGCGTTGTGCCAAAGCCTTCAAGTCAAAAGGCTTCTCCACACTTAGTATTTGAGCCACAACGTTCCCATTAAGAAAAACTTTGTGCAAAGCTTTTCCTTCCTGGTCCTTCACATTAGCCAAACACAAGCTTAGCGTATCCGGATTAACGCCGACTAGAGTCCCGCTGTACGTTTTTCCCGTAGTAGTCGCAACAATCACATTTGTATCCGCCAATGCCGCTACTTCTGTAAAAAACTTTCTTTGAGCTATCGACAACATTAAACCTCCATTTCACCTTAACACATGTGAGAACATATATTTAGGATTTTAACCTGTAACGACCAC
>DAOVQA010000181.1:0-2847 GCA_030628925.1 Candidatus Bathyarchaeota archaeon
ATACTTCTCAAAGAACATTTTCGATTCTGGCGGTAAACATTGCAGAAGATCTTGCTCATCAAGTGTCCGATGATCAGTCACCAGCCAACGAACTTGGAAATCCACTACATTGCTGTAGACATCTGGAGATAACATAAGGAACTCGCCAGTTCGGAGACTTGGAAGTCTCTGCAAAACCATTTCAGCCCGCAAAGGATCAATTGATTGAATGATCTTCTGCACCCTAGCAATGTCTTGCTTTGTCATCATGCGGCCTAAACACCATGTGTTCACCTGCGCAAGAGCCTTATAATCTATGTCAGTCACATTTTGAGTGGCCGCCACAAGCCCGATACCATACTTTCTTGCTTGCTTAAAAAGAAGGGCATACGCCTCTTTTGGAGGAGGATTTCTAGGATAAGGAGGAATATAAGGGGCAATTTCATCAACGTAAAATAGCAATTGAACATTTTCTGAAGGATTTTTTAACATCCAACAATAGAGCTCTTTGAGAAGTGTAGCTAAGAAAAACTGCTTGTCATTTTCGGAGCTGAGAGTGTTCATGTAAATTATGTTAACCGGTACCTTTCCATCGCTTCGATCCATGAACATGTCGATGTCGATCTGAACCCCCATCTGAAACATAAGCGATGGCGTTCCCACCGTAAGAAAACGCAGTTTCCTAGCAATCTCTTGCGGCTCTTTTTTCGTAACAAGATTATAAAGAGTCCCAGTGAGTTTTGCAGGAGGTCTAAGAACCATATCAGCCATATGGCCCATGTCTTTTATCGTCTGTCCCTCTCGCCACAAATATTCCAGTATCATAAACAAATATGCTTTAGCTCCTTTTCCAGCGTCTGAATTCAAGTCATATCCTAGAAAGCTTGTGAGTGATGTAGCTGTCATGTCAAGAGCCAAAATGGATTCCTCACGTGAAGTGTCTTCTGACGGAAAATGCAACGGGTTAACACTGATGGGAATGCCTCTGCTGCTAGCAGGAGTAAAAATTGCTATCCTTGCCTTCTCAAAAAACTCTTCTTGAATTTCTAAAGGTGTCCCATGCTTCTCAATTTCCTCCGCCTCCCCTTTCAAAGCAAGAGAGGAAATATCACCTTGAGGATCTACTATAATTAGAGGAATGTCATTTCTGACAGCCTCCTCCATCACACATTTACAAAGCACAGTCTTGCCGGATCCGCTAGCTCCAAGAGCCATAAGGTGACGGTGAAAAGCCTTCACAGGAAGTTCAACAGGAGATTCATTCATTATTTCTCGACCTAAAAACAAAGACAAACAGCTTTTCCTCTCCTGTTGCTAACTTACACTCGCCCACTTATTTATTTTAATGAAACAGCCACCAAAGCGCTATCGACTGAAACCTGTACAGATTTACGCGTCTACACTAATAGGATGAACATTTTTCTTCAGAGCGCCCGCGAGTTTGACCTGTTAACGTATCTTTTCCATAGCCTTATCCACATCTTCCAGTCCAAGTCTTTCAAGAACATTGGAAGTTGGTACGCCGTTCACGTCCCAGCCAACTGCATCGTAATACCTCTTTTTTTCTTCTTCAAACTTAACTCTGTCAACAGCTTTTCCTTTATAAGGTCCAGAAGGTAATGGTTCGTAGAATCTAGCTGGGTTTTCATCATGAATTTTCACGTTCCATTTAAGGTCTGGACCACCTAGCAGAAGCATGGCTCTTTGCATTTGCAGAATTCTCAGCGCTTTTGTATTAACCCAGTCTTCTTGCGTCAGTTCTAAACCTGTCACTGCTTTGTAAAATTCGAATTTAAGATTACGGGGTATCCCGAAAATGTTGAAGTAGCAGTATACTGCTGAATCGTTAAACGTCATAACCAATTCACTTCTGGAATCATTTAACGGGTAACAAGCAATGGACGTGTGGTCTCCTCCTTGAACAGAACATGCATAAGAAATGATTTCCGGAAAGTCTTTTCCGCTGCGGATTCCGTGAGCACCGATCCCAATGCCTTTACACTGTATAGCATACTTTAGCACATCAACATTTTTCTTTTCTCCAATCTTTAAAGCTGCACGGTAAATTCCTTCAGCAAGTATGTCACCTATTCCTTCTCTGAAAGCGATTTTTCTAGCTAGAGCCGCAAAGGCTTCAGCGTCACCCCATTTAGGCTCTAAACCATCTAGGTCATCCTTGGTCAGTATTCCTCTCTGAAACAGTTCAGCAACGAAACCAAGCAGATTGCCAGTTTGTATGCCGCATATGCCTAAATCGTCAACAAGCGATGACAAAAACACGTTTTCTTCTGGAGTGAAGATTCCTAAGTTCGTACCTAAATACGCTTGTAATTCATAGTCTGGATTATCTGTTATTGCTCCTCTAAACTTTCCAGTTTTTACCATTGCGATTTTTAGGCAAGTAGTTGGGCAGCCAAAATCCCCCCAATAACGTTTTATCCAAACTCTATTCTCAAACTTGTCAACACCAAAGCTTTTTTCATCATGCCACTCTTCCTGCCAGTTTCGTATTGGTTCAGAACTTGTTTTTGCACCTACTTCGTAGCCTCCAGCTCCGGTTCCCCATCGCCTCCACAACTCGTTCTTGTAAACATCTGTACATATCTTCTGCGTCAGCTTCTTCACTTTTTCCATGTCAGCTACCTCCGGCAGTGGCCCAGTGCCTTTAGCGGCAACAGCCTTAAGCATTTTTGATCCCATAACTGCACCGTAACCGCCATAACCGGCAGCATGTGTCCACTTCGTTGCAACAATTGCAGTGCACACTTTGTTTTCTCCACCCGGACCAATGTATAATATCGCTGGTTCTTTCCACTCGCCATAACGTGGAAAACGGGTTTTCAGAAGTCCTCTGCATTCCTTGGTGAG
>DAOVQA010000161.1:0-3355 GCA_030628925.1 Candidatus Bathyarchaeota archaeon
CCTAAGCACATGAAGGTTTACGACAGCCGAGTTGAACAGGATTTTGCAAGCCGATTCAAGGCTCTTGACACAGGTTGGACGTTAACTAGGGAGCCTGAACCTCTCCCTGTGGGAAGAAAAGTTATGATTCCTGATTTTAAAATGTGTAAAGGCGGCTTGACAGTGTACTTGGAAATCGTGGGGTTCTGGACTCCCAGATACCTTGAAGAAAAAGTTAAGAAACTTAAGCTGTTAGGCGATGTGGATATGATTGTGGCTGCCGACAGAAATTTGGCCTGCCAAAAACTGGACTACATAGGAAAGAAGCTGAACGTTATTTATTATCAGCGAAAAATACCGCTAAAGCCAATTCTAGCCCATCTTAAGGCTAGACAGGAACATTTGGTGAAGAAACAGACTGGACGCCTTCACACCGAGTTTTTATCCCTTGAGAAGCCTGTTGTGGAAGCATGGGAACTCGCTGAGAAGCTGGGGGTTTTAGAGGATGCTGTGAAAGAGGTTCTCAAGGAAAAAGAGGTCTATGGGTATACTCGCTTAGGAGACATGTTGATAAAAGAAACAAAGCTCACAGAGATCAGGGAAAAACTGGAAGATCGACTAGACCAGGGCGACCTTAGTCTCAGTGAAGCATCCAGAATTATTGAAAATGCAGGTGGAAAAAGATCAACCAGTATCCTAGATGCTCTAGACTATAGGATAGAGTGGCATGGCATAGACGTCCAATCAGCCAAGATTCATAGAAAAAATGAAAACTGAAAGACATGAGAACAGGGCTGCCAGGCACGCTGAAATTGTTGGCAACACGTGAATGCTCTGGGGAGCTAGCGGTACATTGCAGCTCTATGTGGGTATTTCTTTTCGAAGAGTTTGTATGCTTCTATAGTCAGTTTCTTTTCAAGTTTCTGCTGGCTTTTGGAGATAGCGTTCAGGTTTGGGTGTGCTATAACCGGTCCGCTCAGGATGGTTTTAGGTGGTTTCTTCTGCAGTTCCATTGTAGACACAGGCGGCATCATCAAAAATTTCTCGATAAGCTTGTTCATTGCGCTTCCTTGATGAATCGATGTGAGCAGTTCTTCAGTGTCCATATTGGATAGTGGTCTGAACCCGTAGGATGGCACTCCTTCTGTAACCTTTTGCATTTCATTCAGGCTGTTTAGTTTTACACCGACCCCTGTGTATTCTCTGGGGTTAAGAGGCACCAGCTTCAGTCTATAGCCTACCCGGGGATTCAGGATAAGCATGTTTCCCTTTCGATCAATAAGAACGGTCCAGCCTTCAGGTTTCTTGTTATACTGACCCATAATCTTGTTCATCAATGAATCAACTGGCTCGACATCCATGGGAATTACGTTCCAACCTGCTATTCTGGATGCTCCTTTAAAAAGCCTCTTACATGAAGCAGTGTAGATTGTTGTAAGCTGGGTTTTCCAGTTCAGAACTGTTAAATGCCTGTTTAATTGTCTGAAAGATGTAAGTAAGCGAGAGTGAGTGGTGGCTGTTTGAAATGGTGAGTTTAACGTTTTATGGTGGAGTAAATGAGATTGGCGGAAACAAGATTTTACTGGGGGATGGTGACGCTAGAGTTTTCTTTGATTTTGGTCAGTCTTTTACTATGGGTTGTGACTTTTTTACTGGTTGGCTTTCCCCTAGAGGCATCAACGGTTTAGGGGATTATTTTGAGTTCAGATTGCTTCCGAAGTTGAAAGGCTTGTATGCGGAAGAGCAGCTGCGGTTTACGGATGTTTCTTACGTGGAGCCAAGGTTTGACGCTGTGTTTTTGTCTCACGCTCACTTTGATCATGTAAAACATATTCAGTTTTTAGACCCCAACATCCCCGTGTATCTTGGGGTGGGCACCAAATTGTTTATGGAGGCAATGGAGAAAACCAGCAGTTTCTGTGATTACAAAGAGCATCAGTACAGGACGTTTAGAACTGGAGACAAAATCAAAGTTGGCGACTTAGTGGTTGAGCCTGTTCATGTTGACCATTCGATTCCTGCTGCTTATGGGTTTCTGATTCACACATCTGAAGGCACAATAGTGTACACTGGAGACCTGCGGACTCATGGTCCTAGAGGGGATATGACTGAAGAGTTCGCTGAGAAAGCACGAGCATCTGATCCTGTGTCTATGATATGTGAAGGCACCAGAATGGTTGAGAAGGAAAAGCGGAAGAACTATTCTGAAGAGCAGGTTAAACGATTAAGCGATAATGTTGTTTCTTCAACCAGCAAGGTTGTATTTGTTACACGTTACAGCAGAGACATGGACAGGTTTAGAAGCTTCTATAACGTGGCTAAGAACAACGGTAGAAAAATTGTGATTTCTCCTAAGGCTGCTTTTTTACTGATAAAGCTTATTGATGACAAAAATCTTGATCTTCCTAACCCGTTGAAGGATGAGAACATTCAGGTTTATTACAAACGGAAAAGGTCTGGAAGGTTTGAGGAAAAGGACTATTATGTTTGGGAGCGACAGTTCATGGATAAAATGGTGACCTACAAGGATGTGCAGGAGAATCAGGATAAGCTTGTTATGGACTTGGATTTTTATCAATTTGCAGAATTAATTGACATCAAGCCGGAATCAGGCAGCCATTTTATTCACAGCATGAGTGAACCATTCAGTGAAGAAGACATTGAAGATGAGGTTATGCATAATTGGCTTGACCATTTTAAAATAAGGTTTCATCAACTTCACGCTTCCGGCCACATGAACCGACAGCAATTAACGCATCTAATCAATCACATCAAGCCGAATAGAATTTTTCCTGTACACACGGAAAACCAGCAGTTATTTAAGAAAAACTGGAAAAACGTTCAGACAATTGAATATGGAACAAAATACCCATTGTGATAAGTTGAGACATGTAAGCATCAAGCAAAAGACAGCTGAATAATGGGTAAAAACACTCTCTGAAAATTGTCAGGATGATAACAAATCGCTTACCAATGTAACTTATCACTATTTTATCCAACGTTTTCCAACGATTTAAAAAGACTTTGCTAAAGTATTCAAGTTTACCCCCCTCCCCCCCTATTTTTTTGGCTCGAAAAGCGCCTGCTCTTTAAGGAGGTAAATGAACAAGCTTTTTATGTAAAGCAACTTGAGAAACAGGTATGTTTCGTAGTGCAAAGGGATTCGCCCAATTTATTTCCGTCGAAAGAGGATTCATGCTTTTTACGATGTCTATGGGAGCAACATTTCTGATTGAAGAGAACATTGCTTGGCTTCAAGCGATTTATCTCGGTTTTATCGTGTTTTGCGGATGGAGCGCAGTTGACGCAGTAAATAATATCTGTGACGCTGATTTAGACGTGAAATCGGATCCTTTCAAGGCGGAGTACACAAAGA
>DAOVQA010000125.1:0-3950 GCA_030628925.1 Candidatus Bathyarchaeota archaeon
GCACCGGCATCGTTTTTGGAGTGGAAGGGTGGAGTGATCATAGTAATTGGTGGGTTGATGTTGGTCATCGTGTGGATAGTGACCGCTTTGAGCGCGCGTGTATGTAAAGGGAAGAGTGTAATGAGTACGCGCAGCATTGTTTTACCTGCAAGTTTATCTAGTGGGATTAAAGTATACTTAAATGGGACATAAAATGCGTGGTTATTCCCCATATCCTGCTAAGACGCAATGGCTTCATCACATTATCCGTGCTCGTTCTCGGTCGGTAAGGAGATTTGTTAGGATGAGATGCCCGAATTGTGGGCATGTAAACGTTATTGATCTTCATCAACCTGTTTATGTGGATTCATCGCTTGATCGTGGGCAAACTATTAGGTGCAAGAAGTGTGGACATATAATTAAGCGCGCAAGCGGATAGGGCTAGCATGTGTATACTCAGGCGCATGTTATCTTAGCTTATTTTGGAAATGATGTTGGAACCTACTATATGAACAAAATGAACAAGACTGAAGTTTTGAAAAGGTTTATATGGGAATTCAACAGATTCAGCTTTCTATTGGTTGTACAAGGAGAAAGTTGAATGGGAAGATTGCTAAAAAATGAAACGTTGAACTACTGGGTTTGTGGCATAGTTTTCAGTATAATCTTCGCAATAATAGGTGCCATAACCACTTTTGCAATGAATGCGGTAGAACTAGTGGTAGGAGCTATTCTTGGATTTATTCTCTACATAATTGTTATGCCATATATTACAGGGCGTCTGGTGGATTTCGTCTCGGACAGGTGGATGGACTAGCCACATTAGAGAACGTCGAGTTGCACTCGGAAAAATCTATCATCCTTTTTTCTCTTTTTATTTAGGCTCTGCTTATTTTTCAAAGTGTTTATGTTGGAATGATGCCTCAAAGAGTCGTTTACTTCCACTTGCTACCTCTTAACATTATCATGCATAATCGGGTCATTGCTCTGCTGAACGCGCATATTTCTTCGGGCCCTCAGCTTTCGTTTCCCATCCCTTTCTTTTCCAGTTTGCGTATGATCTCCAGCGCTTCCTCTATCACCCTTACTTCACCTGTGATTTTTCCAAAGTATTTTTGAAAGTTGAGGATTTTCAGCACTGCTATGCCTTTCTCTGTAATAGCGTAAAGTGTCTTCTCATTCAGCTGCCGTTCTTCCAGAAGCCTGTTTTTTACTAGAAAGTCTAAATGTTGTTTGAGAAGCACACAGTGCATGTTAGCTTCATATGCTATGTGCTCAAGGGTCGAAGGGTTGTTCACTAGAACTTCTAGGATGCTCTCGTATGACTCTAGCTTTGACTTTCGCATTTGAATGCACTGTCTCCTAGGTTTTCTTTACCATAGATAAATCGCTTGTGAATTCTGAATCTTTAGCGGTCAGGTTCGTCAGCAAAGCCGGTGAAAACAATTATGTGGAGTATGTAGAGTGCTGGAGAATCGAATTGGAAAAAGGTTTAGTTTTTGTCCAGGTCATCTTGGCAGGCTGTGATCGCATAAAACTGAGCTTCATTAGCCTCTTTCCTTTTCTAGAGACTGGTATCATTGGCGGTGAAGCTTCTGATTTTCTCTGAAAGTTTGTTAATGTCGTAGTGAGCTTTCATGTCTGCTCTCCAGTCCTTTGGAAGCTTCTGCTTAAACCTTCCAGTTACACGTCCATCCATCATCACTATTATCCCCTTATCCTCAGGACTGCGTAACAGTCTCCCAGTAGATTGAGCTAAAGCGTTTAGGCATGGGATGCCATTCGCATATTCCATAGCTTTGTCCCCGAATTTCTCTCTGAAAAATCTGACTAGCACCATTTGAAGTTCAGTTCGTTTCGGATAAGGCAAACCCACCGCTATTACAGCTGAAAGCAACGATCGTCCATTCATAGACATGTCAACACCCTCACTTATTTTACCTCTGGCAACTCCGAAAACAATACATTGTTTATGAGACTTCAAGAACTGAAGTAGATCAACAATCCTGGTGTGTCTCTCCTCAAGAATAAAGGGCAAATCAAAACTTGCGGCTTTGGCAACTTCATGCATTATCGCATAAGACGGAAAATAAACAGCAACCCTACCATCAACTTCTTCGATAATTCTTTCTAAATGGTTAGCAATTCTTTTCCACTGAGCTTCACTGCGCCTCTCAAACTTTGTTGTAACAGACGTATCCACAACGATTAGTCTGTTTTCTCGTGGAAAAGGGCTTGGAAGCTCAATGCGTTCACAGCGGCTTCTGTCAATTCCCAAAACATCAATGTAATAATCGGTGTGCCAAAGGGTTCCAGACATAAGTATGGCTGAACGAAGCTCGTTGATGACGCTTGCAGCCATGGCTGGATCAAGACACTTGATCCCAAGTCTTGCACGCTGCCTTTGGTCCCTGTCAAACTCAGTTTTCACGTACCGAGCGTAACTCGGGCCAGCCAGGCTAACCCAGTTTGAAAGGAAAGTTGCACATCTGGATAAATAGGAAATCGGATTTCTACCAGCCTCAGCTCTCTTGTAACGAATAGCCTCCCCCATTTCTGAAAGTTCAGAAATAATTTCTAGCAGCTTCTCAGTGTTGACGCTTAGCCTTTCCAACAAGGGCTTGACTATCTCACGCTTCTCTATGACATGCTCAACATTGAATCCGAATTCTCCGTGAACCCTTTTGCCAAGCTTAACAATCAATTCATGCAAGGCATCCAATAAACCTAAATCATCAACGTCGAAAATTTCAACTTCCCTCTGGGCTCTTGTGACAGACGTTGATGAAAGTTCATCTGAAAGAATGTCAGTGGCATAGTGTGGTAAACTGTGAGCCTCATCGAAAACGCAGTTTAGGTCCTTCACTTTTATTCCAGCTCTTCCAAAAATCGAATTTCTCACAGAGTCAACCAGAATATAATTGTAATTTCCAACAATGACGTCAGCATACTTAGCAAGAACATTAGTTACTTCGTACGGGCAAAGACCAGCATCAAGGCTTATCTGATATACCTCATCGGGAAGTAAAGGACCAATTCTCTTGATTTTATTAACAACATTGTAGGCACGAAGGCTTAGCTTCCTCTTTTTGTAGGTCTTCTCATAGTACCTGCAAGTATTTCCAAAAGCTCCATCCCTCAAATTTCTACAGTAATGAAGAAAGCCGCCGTAACTTATGTTCCTAAACCCTGCATTCTCACGCACATAGGGACACATCCTTCTCTTGCTCGTAAAAATGGATGCAACAAGATTAACGCCTGAATGCTCCTTAATTCTCTTAAGCTCCCTACAATAGATCTCAAGCTGATTCCGTGTTCTAGTCAAAACAACAAGCCGCCCAACAGAATCATCCAGCTCTTTCGCCATGAAAAACGCTGTCAAGACAGAAATTGACTTTCCAGTACCACATGGAGAAGAAAGCAAGCCGATCTTTCCGTTTTTAATGACTCTAGAGGCAAAACCTATTGCATCTTGTTGGAAAGGACGGAAACATGGGTAAGGAAAGAATCTTTCCCGCCCCAACTTGGCTTTTTTCCGAGCTTGCCTCAACGGTTCTTCAACAACAACCTGTTTTTTTCTTAAAAAACTCCCACATTTACTGCAGAAAAGACTTGCCTGATAATCCTCAATGGAATGAATAGCACCGCAACGCGGACAAACATATCTTATTCTTCGAGGCAACCTTCCCAAACCCAATTAGCAGATAGAGACTCATAATCATAACCTTTTCTGAACTATGACCGAATTATGGTTTGGACCAATTCAAACTAAATTCACGGCGAAATCGTTTCTGTTGAAAGGAAAGGATTAAGAGTTCGGCTGTACATTTTGATTTTTCCGTGATAGATGATTACGAGGAAGCTTAACATTTGGGATTCGTTGACCCTTTAACTGCAGTTGTGGTTTCCTTCTTTTTTCTTGGAGTAATGCTGTATAAACATGTAAATCTTGGAATAACCCTGAACTTAAC
>DAOVQA010000011.1:0-13490 GCA_030628925.1 Candidatus Bathyarchaeota archaeon
CGGGCAATTCTAAAATTTCCATTCTTCTTCCATCCGTACTTTTTCCGGAAAACACTAAGCCATTTTTCTCCATCTCTGCCAGATATTCAAGGTTCACCTCGAATCTATGGCGATGGCGTTCATAGATCTCTTGGCTCTTGTACAGGGCATATGCAATTGTGTTGGGTTTAACAATTATCTTATGAACGCCTAACCGCATTGTGGCACCCTTATATTCTATCCCTCTTTGCTCAGGCATCAAATCGATAACCGGATTAGGCGAATCTGAGTTTATTTCTGTGCTATTTGCGTCTTCCAAGCCGCAAACGTGGCGGGCGAATTCTATTACGGCTAGCTGGAAGCCATAGCATATTCCAAGAAAAGGTATGTTGTGTTCCCTTGCAAACTTGATTGCCATTATCTTTCCTTCAGTGCCCCTTGAACCGAAACCGTATGGTACAAATATGCCATTGAAATCTCTAAGAATTTCAGTTTCTTTTGGGTTTCGTTCGAATTTTTCAGCTTTCACAAAGTGAATTTTAACTCTGGTTTTGCATGTTGCACCGGCAATCCGCAATGCTTCGTTCATGCTTACGTAGCTGTCTTTTAATCCTGCATACTTGCCCACTAAAGCGATTTTCACTTCATGCTTAGGATTCAATATTGCATCTACAAACCCTTTCCATTCTTTGCAGCGGGGTTTACGCTCTGGGAATCCAAGTCTTTTGCAAATGAATTCACCCATTCCTTGCGTATCTAGGATTAGTGGAACTTGATAGATCGTTTTGACATTATAGGAGCAGAAAACAGCGTTCTCAGGGATTGTGCCGAATAATGCTATTTTTCTCAAAGCCTCAGAGTTTATCATTTTTGCACATCTAGCAATTATTATATCTGGCTGAATACCGATGCGCCTTAATTCATTAACACTGTGCTGCAGAGGCTTTGTTTTCATCTCTTTTGTAACATCCAGTATCGGGACCAAAGCAATATGAACGTACAACGTATTTTCGTACCCTTCCTCCAAACGCATCTGCCTAATAGCCTCTAGAAAGGGTAAGCCTTCAATGTCTCCAACGGTTCCGCCAACCTCCGTCAAGACAACATCAATGTTGGAGTGCTTCGCAACTATACGTATCCGGCTTTTAATCTCGTTAGTCACATGGGGCACAATTTGAACGCATCTTCCCAGAAAATTGCCTCTTCTTTCCTTTTCAATAACAGCCTGGTACACCATACCCGTGGTAATGTTGTTTTCCTTTTTCAGGTTCAAATCAAGAAAACGCTCATATCCTCCCAAGTCTAGGTCAGTTTCGCCGCCGTCATCAGTTACATAAACCTCACCATGCATATAGGGGTTCATCGTTCCAGCGTCAACATTCACGTAAGGGTCAATTTTTGTGACTGTGACTTTGAAGCCTCTTGCTTGAAGCATCTTACCTATCGAAGAAGTTACAATACCCTTGCCAACCGAGCTTAAAACACCGCCCGTGACAAAAACATACTTAACCATGCCCCGTTTTTCCTCGCAATAGCCTAAATCTTTCAGCGGTACTAATATAACTCTTTTGTGTGGGTTGACATGAACTGTTTTGGGCATACTCCAAAGGATTTTATCTGAATAGTTTAACTAAGCTGCTAGTCATAATTGCTAACCCTATGGAGATTATGAGTCCTGCGAGAAAACCGAACCAGTTTACTGCTTCATTTGCCAACATGTTTAGAAAGAAGCTGCTCCCAAATAAGAAGGCTATATTGGAAAATGTTCCACTCTTCCTATCTAAAGAATCATGAAACATGAATCTTAAAATTAGGATTATAATTTGAAAAGCACCAAACACTAGACAAAATTGCATTGCCGCCCTGTACAGAACCAGATGACCATTCTCTGGAGCAGGCAAAACTACATGTTCAGTTACATGCTCAAGATGAAGGCTTTTCACAAAATTGATAACTTCACTGGAAAGGTTTGGAGTAATCACCCAAATTACGCCGAAGAGTGCTAGGAAAAAGCCCAAAGAAAGAGTGCTTAACCAACCCGTGTCTCCAGAGTGTTGCCTTCTGCTGTAGGCCATGATTCACACCTTATCGATTGTTACGTAATGTTCCTTCATTTAAATGATTTCCTGAATGTATGATATTGCGAGTTGCTTAAGAATGAAAGAGAAAATGAGGAATCACTAGTGTCAGCGTCGCCTTCTGTAGAGAGTGCCTATGATTATTAATAGACCGAACGCCATTATTATGAAGGGCCAGATGTACTGCGATATTGATTCTCCTATAAGCATTGCTATGCCAACGATAACTATTATGATCCCGAAGATCATGGCTGCTACTGGGCCTGAGTGATGCAATCCAAAGCATTCGTCTTCCCAGCGGCTTTCACGTGATCCGAAGCACTCATCGTTCGAACTGTATTTTCTTTCTGTACGAGACAGCTGCAACGACGCTCCACATTTAGCACATACCTTGGCATCATCCTCGTTTTTGAATCCACACTTAGTACAGTAAACCAAACACAGTCTCTCCAACACTTTAATTAGTCAATTCATTCCTAAGGTTCTTTCATATATTTTAACATTTTCTATACTTTCAGCTCCTATGACAAAATCTAACGCATAAGATTCAGCTCTCAAGCAATCAGTATCCTTAAAAGATAAACAACATAACCATTCTTTGCTGGAGAAAATACCGTATGAGAGTTCTGTTTGTGGAACCACCAAAAGACATTTGGTTCGTTATGGGAGAGTATTTACCACCGCCATACGGAATTATTCAGCTTGCCGCATACCTTGAAAGAGAAGTTAAAGATGTTGAGATTCAAGTTTTGGATTGCAACGCTCAACAGATAGATTGGAAAGGCCTGGAGAAACAAATTCAACTCTTCAATCCTGATATTGTGGCTTCAAGTGCATTAGCCACCTGCAACACTTACCTGATCACCAGAACCCTCGAAATCGCCAAGAAAACAAATCCTAAGATTCTAACGGTAGCTGGAGGTCAACACTTTACAGCGACGGCCCAAGAGAGCCTAGAAACATATCCTGAGATTGATGTTATTGTGCGAGGAGAGGGAGAACGAACCTTCACGGAACTCGTTAGGAATGCAAATAAGAAATCATCTTTTCCAAGGATAAACGGCATCTCCCTCAGGCGTGGAAACGAAACAGTTCATAATCCACCCAGATTGTTAATTGATAATTTGGATGAGCTTCCCTATCCGGGGTACCATTTTGTAAAGGACATTGTTCACAAATATCATTTCGCGGCGATGGCTGGTCGTGAAGCCCGCTACGCGTTAATTGAGGGTTCAAGAGGTTGCACACATCGCTGTACATTTTGCACCCAGTGGCGACATTGGCAAGGGGTATGCAGAGTGAAGTCGCCTGAGCGAATTGCTGACGAGATGGAGTTTTGCTATAGAAAATATGGAAGCAGATTCATCTGGCTTACAGACGATAATTTTTGCCTAGGTAAGCGAGCAAGTGATTTAGCTGACGAGATTATCCGGCGTCAGATAGCGGATGATTTGATGTGGTTTACACAAGTTAGATGTGATGACATCGTCAAAAATGAAGAACTCCTGCCTAAAATGCGAAAAGCTGGCCTCCGATGGGTTCTCCTCGGAGTGGAGAGTCCAAAACAATCAACCCTTAAGAGCTTCAAGAAAGGCATAACTGCAGAAGATGCTAAAAAAGCTGTGAAGCTGCTGAGAGAGAACGACATCTTTGCCCAAGCAATGCTAATCATAGGTGAAAGAAAAGATACAGCCAAATCAATTGCGAATCTGAGAGAGTTTGTAAACGAGTTGGACCCTGACTTCGTAATATTTGCCATCCTCACACCATTTCCTGGAACCGAAATCTTTGCTGAAGCAAAAAAGAATGGTTGGATTGAGGATTTCAACTGGTCACACTATGATATGGTTCATGCAATAATGCCTACAGAGACATTGTCAAGAGAAGAAGTGCAAGAAGAGCTCTATGAATGCTACAGAAGTTTCTATGGCTCTTGGAAGAGAAGGCTCCAAGGAATGTTTTCCGGAAACAAATTGAGGAGACGGATTAACTGGTACATGGCTGGCAGAGGCATAGTAAAACAGTTTAAAACACTTGTCTAGGCGATGTTGTTTGCCTCAATACATAACTCTAAATCTCCTTGTGAAATTTACCGTCAGCGTTTCCATCTTTGGATTGTTCTCAACACTGATGCTTGCACTTTTTCCACCAACAATCCAAGATAACTTTCTTTGGAGAAAACCGTTGATTGGTGCAGTCTTCACTCTAATCTGCATATCAGGAATTGCTGCAGTTTTTTTTCCAAAAAAATGTTCAAGAACGTCTGGCTCTATAAGAACAGAAAAGCCAACAACATTCAACACCAAAGATCATAATATTCACGAAATCTCTGTCACCGTGAAAGGGCATCATCCCAACTGCGAAAAGTATTCTGCTCATGTAATATGCGTAAACAAACATGTTTTTTGTGCTGCATGCACAGGTTTACTTTTGGGAGCACTCATCGCCATTGCAGGAACAACTCTTTATTTCTTCACAGGATGGGACAGTGTACAAGATGGCTTCCTAGCTGTCTTGTTCGGGCAATTCGGCATCGTTCTAGGCTTCATGCAATTAAAATTTGAACGGTATACTCGATCAGCAGTAAATGCTCTCTTCGTCTTCGCCGCCTTCCTAATTCTAGTTGGGATTGACAAGCTAGTAGAAAGCATGTTCGCTGATTTGTACTCGATCGCGCTGATCATTTTTTGGCTTTGGACACGAATTCTGATTTCACGGTGGGATCATTGGAGAATTTGCCATACATGCGAAACTCCTTGCAGACTAAAAGAAAGACAGTATGATCATTATACCGAAAGCTAGACTCACAATTGAGCCACCTCTGGGAATTCCAAAGCATTCATCCTCTATTCGCTGATACTGCTCACGTTCCTCTGCAGAACATAGGAATGTTCTGCATTCAGCGCGTACCTTGGTGTTGCCTGGATTCCTAACCCACATTTGACGCAATAAACCATACGTTCGCTCCGCACTATTCAGGCACTTAAGTTAAGTGTCATATAGTGTACTCAAGTATGTTAAATCTCTTAATCAATGCTGTAAGTGTTCGGCTTGACTTATAATAGAATTCAATTGTTCATTATTAAGTTTCAAACCGTGGAAGTATCTTCCGCGAAGTTTCGAATCCTTCAGAAACGTTTCTTTAATCGGCAATGGTTTTTCAAATTTCATAATGTATTTGAACTCTATTGCTTTTTTCCAGCCATGTTTTTCGCATTCACTTTTTTCCTCTTCAGAAAGCTCAGCTCTTTCATAGATTTGCCCTGTTACACCATACCCGATAACAGCGTCTCCGACACCGGTTTTATGTATAAATACGATCGTTTGGCCAGGCTTTAATCTTCTACGGATACCAGTGTAATAGATTGCCATACCAAAAACTTGGTTAACCCACTTTTCAGTTTTGATTCTTAAAATATAACCAGCTTCTTCTGCCATAGAATCACTCAACTATTATCTACGGAATCACAGCTATTTTTATTTCGCTTTTGGTTGTAGAAAGTATTTCGAAGGCTTCCGCGATTTCTTCTAAACCTATCTTTTTGGTTATAAGCGGTTTCACGTCGATTGTTCCTGACGCTATAAGATTAAGGGCTTTTTTGAAATGCAATGGCGTTGCATGGAAGGCTCCGCGAACTGTTACTTCCCCATAATGAAGCTGTTCCGTGTCCACCGTAATCTCTGTTCCCGGTGGGCACCCACCGAATTCCAAAACTGAGCCGCCTTTTCTGACAAGTTTTAGAGCTTGCTCCCAAGTCTGTGGCAAACCTATGGCTTCGATTACAACGTCCACACCATATCCACCAGTTAGTTGTCGAACCTTTTCTACCACGTTTTCTTTCCCAGCGTTAATTATTTCGTCTGCGCCCAACTTCTTAGCGAAGTTCAGTCTTTCCTCCACAAGGTCTATGCTGATTACTTTTTCTGCACCATTTTTCTTTGCAGTTAAGAGATGTAACAATCCTATTGGTCCAGCGCCAATTATAGCGACTGTATCTCCTAATTTTACGCCTACTTTTTCAGCTCCATGCAGCACACATGCTAATGGTTCGGTAATTGCAGCTTCCTCGTAAGAAATATGTTGGGGAATCACCTGCAAATTGACCAGAACCATGCGAGCTGGAACTTTAATGTATTCTGCATAGGCTCCCCAGAGCCAAATCATGTTCTCACAAAGGTTGTAATTACCTCTAGTGCACATCATGCAGTGCAAGCATGGAGCGCTGTTACCAGCACGGACACGCATACCTTGCTTAGGCCATTCTAAACCCTTACCCACTTCAACAACTTCGCCTGCCCACTCATGACCGAAAACTGTTGGAAGCTTTATGACCTTTTCAACATAGCCCCTTTGGAATATTTTCAGATCTGTTCCACAAGTCGTCGCTGCCTTAATCTTAATGAGAACTTCGCCAGCTTCAACCTCTGGCACATCAACATCTTCAATTCTCAAATCTCTTATACCGTAAAGCATAGCCGCCTTCATTTTTATCACTAGTTTAATACTACGATTTTCAAGCTTTTCCTATTTTCCAGGGCTGTTTCAAAGGCTTTTGCAGCGTCCTCAAGCCTAAATCTGTGAGTTATCAGTTCTCCAACTTTTATTCTGCCGGATTCTATAAGTTTTGAAGCTATTCTTGTTTCCAAATGTGAAGTTGAATATGAGGGGATTATTTGGATTTCTGAGAAAAACATTTCTTTCGGACTGAAATGTAAATATTTAGAGGGATGAGTTGGCGCGAAAACGCATAATTTTCCTCCTTTGCGGCAAACCCTGAACCCGGCCTTGTAGGCTTTTATACTTGGCGCAGTCACAATTACAAGGTCTGCTCCTATCCCATCAGTTTCAGCCTTGACAACAGTTTCTAAATCCGCTTTTTCAGGGTTAACTGTAACATCTGCCCCGAACTTTTTTGCCACCTGTAATCTGTAGTCAATTAAGTCACTCACCATTGTTTTTGCTGCTCCGAACGTCTTTAGCAGAGCTGTGTGGATTATCCCGGTTGTGCCAGCTCCAATTACTGCAACTCTGTAGCCTGGTTGGATGCTGCTTTTCCTAAGCGCTCTTATACAACAGCCGACTGGTTCAATTAAAGTAGCTTCTTCGAAAGAGAGTGTTTCCGAAATTTTCAGCGTGTCTACTTGTAGGTTTGCAGCTGGCACTCTGAAGTATTCCACGAATCCTCCAGGGTCGATATTTGTTTTATGAAATTGCTCGCATAGAGTGTAATCTCCACTTAGGCAGTAATGACATGTCAAACAAGCCACATGGTGATGAACAAACACTCTGTCGCCAACGTTGAATCCTTTGGCTTTGCTTCCAACCCTAGATATTATCCCTGTTGGCTCATGACCTAGAACAAGTGGGGCACGGCTCTTAAGATACCAGTCCATCAAATCTGAGCCGCACACTCCACAAGCCTTCATTTTTACAAGAGCTTCAGCTTCACCGATTTCTGGTATTGGCATTTCCTCTATTTTTATGTCTTGTTGATTATAGTATACTGCAGCTTTCATTTCAGCTCGATGTGTTTTCTGTAGTTAGACACTTAAGGCTTTCCAATGTACATTGTGCTACAGGCAGTGAAGAATGTATGTAGCGCGCGCTTGTTTGTTCAGAAGAAACGAATGTCTTATTGAAGCAGGTTACTTAGTTTTTGTGCCGTTATGGAAGAAACATTACCTTAAGAACATAGGCAACGAGAAACTGCAGTTCCTGACACAAAATAGAATACTCCTTGGCCTCTAAGACGAGTGACAATCAAACCGGCAAAACTGCATAGACAGTGGAACAGCATATTGTTTTATATAAGTTCTAAGGAAAAGTGAGCTTTGAATGGATGTGCAACATGAATGAAAATTGGGAGAACAGAGCTTGCCGCGTTCATACTTTTAGGGATAGGAGCAGCTCTATTAGTTTTGACCTTTTGCATGGCTTTTATGCTGATTGTTCCCGAGTTGAACATTTTATCCGCACTTGACCTTTCAGAAGCTCTGGGCAATGTCCTTGGACCATTGATTGAAGCTATAGTAAAAGTTATGTATCTTGGCGTAATGGGCTGGATAGGTTCCATCGCAACAATGAGAGGAATACAACTCATCAGAGAAGCCAAACGTGTTCCCCTGCCTAGAACAAGGCCAGTTCAACAGCTACCATCAGAAAAGGAAGAAAAAACTTAAACTGCAAAAAACCTAAGCAAGCCTAGGTCTGCTTTAAACTTCACATTCACGAGGAAAATGCTATTCGGAAAACGATTAGAGCTGCGTTCGGCAATGATGACTGTCTGGATGATCACGTTGTTATTGCCAATTATGATAGGCCTTTGACTGGTACACGCTTCAAGTCGTGAAGTTTACGTTTAAAAGTCTGAGAGAATGAACCCTCAGTTTTCATGAAACTCCAGATTTTCCAAGGAGGTTTTCACCTTGTGTAAAAACTGTGCAGCAGAGGCACCGTCTACAATTCTGTGGTCATAGGCCAAACTTAGGATCATTAATGGTTTTGTTTCGATTTTTCCGTCAGTGACAACGGGTTTTTCAACAGTTCTTCCAATGGCAAGTATTGCTGCTTCAGGCGGATTGATTATAGGCATGAAAAAATCAACTCCGTACATGCCTAAATTTGTGACTGTAAACGTTCCTCCAGTCAAATCACCCTTCGCAAGTTTTCCCTGATTAGCTTTTTCTCCGAGTTCCTCAATGAGAGCATCTGTCTCTTTGAGAGTTTTCTTGTCAGCATTATGTATAACTGGAACAACTAAGCCGTTTCTGGTTGCAACAGCGACGCCTATGTTCACATCCTTAAAAATTTTTATCTGGTTTCTCTCAAGTGTTGAGTTAATCATGGAGCATTTAACTAGGTTTGTTGCAGCAGCTTTCACTGCAATTGCAGTATAGGATACTTGAAGTTTGTCATGCATTACCATGATTTTTGAAGCATCAACTTCCATAACTACCGTGCTGTGAGGGGCTGTTCTGAAACTTGTAGAAACCCGTTCAGCTGAGGTTTTTCTATAACCACTTAACGGAATTACTTCTTTGATCCTAGGCAGAATGCCACGCGATTCTTTGATGAATCTTCTAACGTCTTCCTCAACGATTCTTCCTTCAGGTTCACTTCCCTTAACGAGAGACAAGTCTATTCCCTGTTCTCTTGCCAAACGTTTTGCAGCAGGGGAAGCCAAAACTCTCTTCTCAATCCCTTCAACCATTTTTGGCGTTTCTACAGATACTTCTGCTTCTGAAAATGCTTCATCTTGAGCTGTTATGACAGCTAAAACGGCATTTACTGGAGCGTCAGCACCTTCTTGAACCATGATTTTCCGCAGCACACCAGAGGCTGGCGCTTCCAAATCATAGGTGGCTTTCTCCGAGAAAACTTCAACAAGGGATTCTCCCTTCTCAATATTGTCTCCTTCTTTCTTGTACCACGTGCCAACGGTGCCTTCCTTCATTGTTAGACTGAGCCGTGGCATAACAACTTTAGTTACCACGCTAGATAATCTCCTTTACAGCACTTATTATGGATTTCTCATTTGGAATTACATACTGCTCCAGTGTTGGACTAAATGGAATCGGCGTGTCCGGTTCAGCTACACGTTTTATGGGCGCGTCCAAATAGTCTATGGCTTCTTCAGCAACTATGGCGGCGATTTCAGCGGTCACACCGGCGGTTTTGCAGCCTTCACTCACGACAACAAGTCTCCCAGTTTTCTTGACAGAACTAATTATTGTTTGCCTGTCCAGAGGCACTAGGGTTCTTGGATCAAGAACTTCCGCATTTATGCTTTCAGCTTCAAGTTCTCTTGCTGCTTCTAGGGCTTTATGAACCATGTATGAAGTAGCTACAATTGTCACATCTGAACCCTTCTTTTTTATATCCGCAACTCCAAAAGGAATCATGTATTCTTCCTCTGGAACCTCACCCTCCATTGGATACAACAGTTTATGTTCACAGAAGAAAACCGGATTGTTACCGCGTATACTTGTCTTCAAAAGACCTTTTGCATCATAAGGTGTTGAAGGTACACATACATGCAGGCCTGGAACATGCATGAACCATGCCTCTAGGCTTTGTGAGTGATGAGCCGCTATGTTTACTCCAGCACCGAAGGGTGTTCTAATCACAAGCGGAACCTTTGCTTGTCCACCGAACATGTAGTGTATTTTTGCTGCTTGATTTGCTATTTGATCCATAGCTAGGGATGTTAGGTCCCCAAACATTATTTCCGCTACTGGACGGGTACCCGTTATTGCGGCACCCACAGCTGCACCTATAATGGCTGATTCTGATATTGGCGTATCCCTAACTCTTTCATCTCCGAATTCTTCAGCCAGACCCTTTGTTACTTTGAATGCTCCTCCCCAGTACCTGCCAATGTCTTCACCAAGCAGAAAAACAGTCCGGTCTCTAAGCATCTCCTCTCTTAACGCTTCTCTTAACGCTTCTTTATAAGTTATTTTCCTCACAATTACCCCTCCAAAACTTAAGCGTAAACATCCTCTAAAGCCTCCTCAGGATCCGGAAATGGACTTTGCAGGGCAAATTTTGCAGCTTCATCGATTTCTGCCAAAACGTCCTTTTCAACTTGCTGAATTTCAGTTTCCGTCAAAACTTCTGTTTGCATGAGTTTTTCCCTAAATCGTTTAATCGGATCTTTACGTAACCATTCTTCAACTTCTTCTTTAGGTCTATACTTGGCTGGATCAATCCGAGAATGCCCTTTATGCCTATAAGTTTTGCACTCGATGAGCGTAGGTCCCTCACCTCTCCTAGCTCTTTCAACAGCCTTTTGTGCAGCTTCGTAAACTGCCAGTACATCATTTCCATCCACTACAACGCCGGAGATTCCATAAGCTTGTGCTCTATCTGCAATGTTCTCTATAAGCATCACTCTCGATCGACGAGTTCCCATAGCGTAAACATTGTTTTCACAAACAAAAATCACTGGAAGGTTCCATATAGCCGCCATGTTTATGGCTTCATGAAATGTTCCCTGATTTGAGGCACCATCACCGAAGAAGCATGCGACAACATTGTCTGTTCCGCTAAGTTTTATGGATAATCCGGCTCCCATAGCTATTGGAAGTCCAGCTCCAACAACTGCTGTTGCACCCAACATGCCTACGCTGAAGTCTGCAATGTGCATTGACCCGCCTTTTCCTTTGCAGTATCCCGTCTTTTTTCCTAGTATCTCAGCCATAATTCGCTTTGGCTGAGCACCTTTGGCTATGCAGTGGCCATGTCCACGATGTGTGCTTGTGATGTAATCGTCTTTTCTGAGGTTGCTGCAAACGCCAACTGCTACAGCTTCTTCTCCGGCATAGAGGTGTATTGTACCGGGAACAAGATTTTGGGCGTAAAGCTCAAAAACCTTCTCCTCAAAAATACGGATTTCAAGTAATTTTCTATACATTCCAACAAGTTTTTCCTTACAAAGGTTTAATTCCAATCCGCTTTTTCTCCTATATAGCCCTAAAGCTTACGCTTTTATGGAGTTTCAAATATTTTTATATTGCCCTAATGGTTGTTGATAGCTGAATGGAAGGATGCAGAGTGAAATTCCAGCACAGAAAAATCATGTCGATTCTCTGTTTAGTTAACCTTTCTTTCATTTTTTGTTCTACATGTTGTCCATTATTTCCAGAAGCAACACAAAATGAAAGCCTAGGACTTCTCAAATATGAAGTCAACGATGTTTATGTTGGAAGCTTGAAACATGTTATCCGAATTATTAACAGTTCTCCAACGACAGTTAAAGGAGAACTTATCGTTCCCTTAGTCAAGAATGAAACTGCACGTCACTATGTCATACTTCAAAATACTTCTTTATCAAAAGTCAATGATAGCTGTGGAAACATGTACCTTTACATGGATGACTTGACAATAGGCGGAGGACAAGTCTTCAGGCTAGAGCTAAACTATTATGTGCTGTCTTTCAGCATCCAGTACCTAATCGATTTGAGCATTGTTGGAAATTGTGATGTGAATTCGGAAATTTACAAGAAATATACAAGGCCAGAACAGTTGATAGAATCTAATGATTCCAGAATGATTTCACTAATGCATAATCTCACGGATAACATAGATGATTGGCATGAGAAGGTCTTACGAATATACAACTTTGCATATAGTCACATAAACTATGAGGTTCAAGATGAGGAAATGGGGGCGTTATGGGCTTTGGAGAATCGTGTTGGTGACTGTTCTGAATATTCTTACCTTTTTGTTGCCCTGTGTAGAGCCGCTGGAATACCGGCGAGAATTCAAGCCGGTTTTGTATTTCATCGGTCAAGCGAAACTTTGGAGGACGGACATATGTGGGCTGAATACTACTTAGAGAATTATGGATGGATACCTGTAGACGTCGCATGGCAGCTATTCGACAGAATTGATGACAAACATTTCAGTTCTATTCAAAGCACGCCAGAGGTTATTCCGTACGCTAACTACATCTTTGATTGCAAAGCGGAAGAAAATAATGTAGAAGATGAGCAACTAGTTTCACTAAGACCTTGTTCGACGAATGTCTTTGACGATAGCTTTGCGGGAAATGTTGCTAGGACCGTTCGAGAAAAGGAACAGGCAAAATGTACAATTTTCTTGGGAAATATCTTGGGAACACACCTGATTTTTCCATCTGAAGTCAATAGGGCTGAAGAAACACTTCTTGAAGTTGAGATTCAGCTACAAAACGCCGTAGATTTTTGGGATGAAAATCCAAAAATCGCCAAATTGAATGCAGTTAATGCTCTAAGAAACATTGAAGAAACACTGCAAAATGCTTGGATGCTCATCGTCAAAGCGTTCGTGATATTCATAAGTATTTCAATAGCCATTATGTTAATTGCGTCATTCTTTCTTAAGCGAATCCAAATAAAACACGATAGAATTTCAGCGTAGAAAATTCGTTTACACAACGTCCTAATTTTTAATTTGCACAAGGGAATTGCTTTGATGGTTGACATTGCTGGCAAACCAAACCCTATGATGACGTTTCCCTGTACACCCCATTTATTTTCTGTTGACATAAACTTCCACGAATAGGCTTTAGAAGGAAGTGCATCCTAAGGGGAAGACTCTAATATTACCCGTAGTATAATTATGTTTGAGGAGCAGAAGGAGAAAAATTATGATCAAGAAAATCAGTGTTTTAGTGATTGCATTCATCATGGCTATACTTATGGTGCCGATTCACACAGTTTTTCCTGTCAATACAACCGGAGGTCCGAGGTCAGATGTTGACATTCTATTTTACGGAAATCAGGCATCAGCTTATGCAGCTCTGAAGATAGGTGAAGTTGATTTTATTCAGGGGTCATTGACTTATGAACAAAGATTGAATGCTGAGGACGATCCAGACCTTTGTGTTGCGGCCTATAGTGAAAACGGAATGTACGAGTTTGATTTGAACAATAACTACACAATACACA
>DAOVQA010000022.1:0-11163 GCA_030628925.1 Candidatus Bathyarchaeota archaeon
CCAAATCATCCGTTAATCAGACTATGTGAAGATGAAGCTATAAGTGAATATTACAAAAACGTTTTCAGTTCAATTTATACGCACGGAGAAGAAGGGAAAAACCTTGAGAAACGATTCCAAAATTTTCCGTTCACAAAGGTGGAATCCACCACTGAATTGAACTCTGTGATGCAGCTAGGCAAGAAATATCCAAAATATGATCCCGCCGTTTTGATTGCCATGTTCATCTCAAAAAGGTATAACGGTAAGAAAGCGGTGATTGTAACTGGGGTCAATCGTCAGAGCTGAAAGATTAACGCTCTAATTCGTAACTTGCGGAACAGTTGCACTTTTATTCATAGCTTGTTTCAGCAATGCTCGAGACCTTAGACATGTTCGGTAAAGACGCAAAACAAGCTTGTAACTAGCGATAAAGATTTTCAGCGGTACACTCAGACTTAAAACATATCAAATATAAGGAAGCTTGACAATTACAAATCTACCATCGAGGGATAATGAATGAATGAGAGAGCAACAACGTTGGCTTTAATCAAATGCACGAGCTGCGGCAAACCAATACAGCCGGGAACAGAGTCCACAAAATTTCTGTGTCCAAACTGTGGAGAAATTATGATAAGGCGGTGTGCAAAGTGCAGAAAGTTTGGGCGTTCCTATAAGTGTCCGAAATGCGGTTTCGTTGGACCATGAACTGCGGAAGGAGGTTGGAAAATGGGCAGTGTTGTAGTCTCGTACAAGATATTTCCTATCGATATAACAGTTGACTTTGACAAGTTGAAGAAGAAGGTTGAGGATTGTCTGCCGGAGTTCGCTTCGATATATGGCTTTGGCGAAGAGCCGATAGCCTTCGGCTTGAACGCTTTGATCGTTCAAATAAAGATTCCGGAGGATAAATCAGGGGTGCTTGATGAGCTTGAGAAAAAGTTCGGGAAGATAAGTGACATTAGTCAAGTGCAACCTGGTATGGTGCGTAGAACAAGCCGATAGCCTTACATTTATATATGAATTTAGCTCTGTTTCGGACAGTATTAGCTGATTATGGAAGGGTTCTGATTGGTTGAACTACAGTTACGTGTTGGTGATGCAAGGCAGCGGGATGTTGGAAGGGGCATAGCCCGTATAGATCAGAGGGCTATGCAGAAACTAGGTATATCGGCAGGCGATGTAATCGAAATAGTTGGGAAAAGAATAACATCAGCTATAGCTTGGCCAGCCTACAGCGAAGATCAAAACCGAGAGATGATACGCATAGATGGTTTCACCCGCAAAAACGCGGGAGCAGCAATAAACGAATATGTTCTTGTAAGACCTGCTAAGGTCAAAAACGCGTTAAACATCTCTCTTGCGCCGGTTGACATGAGGCTGAATGTCGACGAGGACTTCACAAACTTTGTTAGAAACCGGTTGATGGAGAGAACACTTTTGGAAGGTGACACAACCCTTGTCATGATGCTTGGGCATGCTATACCTTTCACTGTAACAAAAACCCGGCCACATGGCATAGTAAAGGTTACAGCAGAAACAAAACTCACCATATTGAATGAACCAGCACCTGAAGGAAAAGGGCTGCCGCGAACAACATATGAGGACATTGGAGGGTTGCGTGAAGAGCTTCAAAGAGTAAGGGAGATGGTTGAGCTTCCGCTACGTCATCCTGAGCTTTTTCAGAGGTTGGGCATAGAGCCGCCGAAGGGGGTGTTGCTTCACGGGCCTCCTGGTTGCGGTAAAACCCTTTTGGTTAGAGCAGTAGCCAACGAATCAGAGGCAAACTTTTTCTCGATAAACGGACCAGAAATAATGAGCAAGTTTTATGGTGAATCAGAGGCTAGGCTTAGAGAAATCTTTCAGCAAGCCCAACAGAATTCCCCGAGCATAATATTCATAGATGAATTGGATGCAATAGCTCCTAAACGTGAAGAGGTCACGGGTGAAGTGGAAAGACGTGTAGTTGCGCAGCTCTTGGCGTTGATGGATGGTTTGTCTGGAAGAGGAAATGTCATAGTGATAGGTGCTACAAATAGGCCAGGTGCTTTAGATCCAGCCCTTCGTAGGCCCGGCAGGTTTGATAGAGAAATTGAGATCGGCGTTCCAGATAAGCAGGGAAGACATGAAATTCTTCAAATTCATACTCGTGGAATGCCCTTGTCAGATGATGTAGATCTTAGAAAATTGTTTGCGATGTCACATGGATACACAGGCGCAGATTTGGCAGCTTTATGTAGAGAAACAGCTATGAAGGCTCTACGCAGGTATCTACCCCAGATAAATCTGGAAGAAGAACGTGTGCCGCCGAGTGTACTGGAAAAAATGGAAGTTAAAATGGAGGATTTCCTTAATGCTTACAAGGAGATTACTCCTACAGCCATGCGTGAAGTCTACATAGAAATTCCAACAGTTCATTGGGACGACATCGGTGGACTGGAAGAAGTTAAACAGAAGCTCATAGAAGCAGTTGAATGGCCTTTGAAGAATCCGGAAATCTTTGAGAGGCTTGGAATTAGGCCGCCAAAGGGAATTTTGCTTTACGGGCCTCCTGGTTGCGGTAAAACGCTTTTGGGTAAGGCTGTTGCAACGGAGAGTGAAGCCAACTTCATAACGATTAAAGGTCCAGAGGTTTTTTCGAAATGGGTGGGGGAATCTGAGAAAGCCATTAGAGAAGTTTTTAGAAAGGGAAGAATGGCTGCTCCAACAGTGATATTCTTTGATGAAATTGACTCACTTGTACCTCGACGGGGCTTAGGATTTGCGGATAGTGGGGTAACGCAACGTGTCATCAGCCAGCTTTTGACAGAAATGGATGGCATCGTAAACTTAGCAGACATAGTTGTTATAGCTGCTACAAACAGACCTGATATTGTGGACCCGGCAATTCTTCGTCCTGGACGGTTTGACAGATTAATATATGTGCCTGAACCTGATGAGCAGAGTCGCGTAGAAATATTGAAGATTTACACGAAAAACATGCCCTTATCCAAGGACGTAGACGTGACGCATTTATCAGTATTAACTAAGAACTATTCTGGAGCAGACATAGACGCTCTCTGCAGAGAAGCCGCCATGCATGCTCTGAGAAAAGATGTGAACGCTAAAGAAGTCACACTAATGGATTTTCAAGAGGCAATGAAACAGATGGCTCCATCAGTCACGCCGGATATGGAGAAATGGTATAAGAGATTTATGCAACAGATTCGGCAAGTGCAAAAGCCAGCAACACCAGTTGCTTAGGAACTTTGGTCTATGATTGTTAAAACGTGGAAAAAGCGTCCAGCCCACCATTTTATATTGGAACTGCTGGAGAAGAAGGGCTCATTGACAGACGTTGATCTTTTCAATGCGTTGAATGATGAGTTCAAGGATCTAGGGATTAAAGACTTCTATGAATTGCTCATGCGGTTGGAAATCGGAGGAAAGATTCGCGTGACATCCATGGCCCGTGGGAAAAAACGAATTGAACTTGTAAAGTAGAATCGGCTCTTGAAGAGGTTAGAGGTTTTTCGAGTAGATGCGTGAAGTTTTTTCAGATGTAATTGTCGTTGGGGGTGGACCTTGCGGTTCCTTCGTCGCCTCAAACCTTGCAAAACTCGGTTTCAGCGTAAACGTGTTTGAAGAACACGACGAAACAGGCATTCCATCTCATTGCGCTGGTCACCTAAGCATTAGAGGTCTAAAACTTTTGGAATTGTATCCGTTGCCCTCAGAAATAGTTGAAAACACTTTCTGTGGAGCAGTATTTCATTCTCCAAAAGGCAGAAAGTTTCGTGTAGTCTTTTCTTCGCCAGTAACATGTGCTGTCAACCGAGTTCTATTCGACAAGTACATTGCGGAGATGGCGGAAAAGGCTGAAGCACATTACCTCCTGAATTCAAGGGTTGAATCCCTAATTGTTGAAAACGGTTTTGTAAAAGGTGTTATCGCTAAGTGTGGGAAAGCTGAAAAGAAGTTTTCATCTAAACTGGTGATAGATGCTGAGGGAATATCCTCAAGAGTTCTAAGGCAAGCAGATTTGCCCATGCTTGACAGCCATATGCTTGTTAAAGCCGTGCAAGCTGAAGTTGAAAACGTGAGGGGCACTGAAACAGAAATGGTTGAAGTTTTCCTCGGCAAAGATTATGCTCCAGGATTTTATGCGTGGCTGATACCGAAGAGAGATGGGAAAGCTAAAGTCGGATTGGCTACAAGAACTGGAGATCCAAGAGTGCTCCTGCGAAGGCTTATGTTTAAACATCCAACAGCATCTAGAAAGCTGCGTAAAGCAAAAATCTTGCAAACTTCCTTTCACTCCATAACACTTGGAGGACCAATTCCTCAAGCCTTCTCAAACGGTTTCTTAGTTGTGGGGGACGCAGCCTCGCAGGTGAAGCCTACCACGGGTGGCGGCGTAATTTTCGGGATGACTTGTGCAAAGATTGCTGCTGAAATTGCTTCTGAAGCCTTACGTAGAAATGATTTCTCTTCAGATTTTCTATGCACCTACCAGAAACGATGTAACAAAATGTTGGGGTCTGATGTTAAATTTATGCTTAGAATAAGAAAAATGCTTGATGCCTTGCCGGATGACAAGTTGGATAACATGATAAGTTTCTGTGCAGAAATCGGCTTAGACAAGGCGCTTCAGAACTTTGAAGACATAGATTTTCAAATGCGTTCCGTTCTGCGCACATTATGGAGCCCTCGCATGTCAATAGCCTTCTTCTATTTTCTTCTCTCTTACCTGTTTGCGAATCATTAAATTCGTAGAAAACAATTGATAAGAAGGGATGTGAAAAAGAACGTGTCGGAGTTTCGTTACAAACAGGCTATCGTTTTCCGTTCTGACTTGAAAATGAGTAAGGGAAAAATTGCGGCGCAAGCTGGGCATGCAGCAGTTTCAGCAGCAGAGGAAGCACGCAAACATTTTAAGGAATGGTGGAAAACTTGGCTGAAAGAAGGACAGTGTAAAATAGCTGTTAAGGTAGAAAGCGAAAAAGAACTGCTGGAATTAGAGATGCAAGCGAAAGAGCTAGCCTTACCATGTGTGTTAATCATTGACAGGGGTCTAACAGAAGTCCCTCCTGAAACAATAACTTGTTTGGGAATAGGTCCAGCACCAGTTGAAAAAGTAGACAAAATAACAAGTATGCTTCCTCTACTCTAGAAGGCTTAGGCGTTGACTGTTCCAAGATTGGAGAAGTCAATTGGCATTGAGGTTTACGCTACTCACTCTTCAGGCCTAGGCGGAATCATCCGGCAGCATGCTGAAGACTTTGTTGTTGAGGAAGTCTTGGTTGACGGTTCCAAAGCGGAAACAGACTGGTCTGAAAGCCAGGCTAAGCATCAGGCGTTAGGTTCCTCTAACACTAAGAATCGTTATCTGTTATGTGTTATGATCAAACGGAACTGGGATACTTTTCTGGCTCTAAAAGCAGTTGCCAAGCAGTTAGATCTGAGCGCAGATTGCATTCAAATTGCTGGCATAAAAGACGCAAAGGCTGTAACTGCACAGCACATCACAGTTGAAGCTTTAAGAGCTGAAGAAATCCTGAACGTTCAGGTTAAAGACATAGAAGTTCATCCAATAGGCTATTTCCACAGCGAACTTTCATCATATTACATCTTGGGAAATCACTTTCATATAACCATCAGAGCCATAAGCCACTCAAAATCTAGGATTAGAGAACGAACAGCAGAAACTGTTGAAGAACTCAAATCGATTGGTGGTGCTCCAAACTTTTTCGGTCACCAAAGATTCGGCACTACACGCCCAATAACACATCTGGTCGGGAAAGCCCTAGTTCACGGAAAACTTGAGAAGGCTGCAATGCTGTATCTAGCAAAGCCAAGCCCATATGAGCACCCGGAATCTCGACAGGCACGCATGCAACTACGGAAAACACAAAACTTCAAACAAGCCCTCAAGGGCTTTCCGAAACAACTACACTACGAACGTTTGATGCTTAACCGCCTAGCAAAAAACCCAGCTGATTTCAAAGGAGCCTTCAGAAAACTGCCGACAAAGCTTAGATGGCTTTTTACACAAGCCTATCAATCTTACTTATTCAACAAGTCTCTGAGCAAAAGACTGCAAAAAGGACATCCACTGAATAAGGCTGAAGCTGGAGATTACATTGTGGCTGTGGAGCGTTCTGGACTGCCAATGCCAAAAATCCGTAGGGTAACAAGTGTAGAAACAGTTGCAGGAATCAATAGGGCAATCCAAGCTGGAAAAATGCGGTTAGCAATTCCATTAATCGGCATTAGACAACATCCATCTCAAGGGTCTCAAGGAGAAATCGAAAAACAAATTCTAGAAGAAGAAGGCATCTTCCAAGAAAGCTTCAAAATTGAAGCCATACCAGAATTAAGCCTGAGAGGCGGATTGCGGACAGCCCTAGTTCCCTTAAACGATTTCTCGCTTAAAGGAATTTCAAAAGACACTGTCAATCCTTCCAAAAATAAGGCAGAAGTAAGCTTCACGTTATATCGTGGTTCCTACGCAACAGTAGTCTTAAGAGAATTCATGAAACCACGCAACCTAATAAACGCAGGTTTTTAACTGACTAGTAATGTTCTGGAGGAACATTGAATACTTTTTTTTCGTGGACATTAAAAACTATTTCCTGCAACGTTTTTCCGAAAAAAGGAGCTAATGTGATTTCTGGCTGATGCAACTAACATAGTATTGATAGGCAGGTTAGCGCGCCTTCTCCTTTGCGAAATTCTGATATTTCCAATTCTTTGATGAAAAAACCTTCTTTTTCTACAAGTTTCTTCGTTTTAGGATGGTCTTTCGCTATTATGACTGTTCCGTTTATTGCAAGGCAATCTGCAGCGTATTCCTCTCCTTTTGGAACCATAATTATATTGTAGTCTCGCAGGATGTTTATGTCAAAGTGTCCCTTTGAAAGTATCACATAGTTGTTTCCAAGATAGGTGCACACGGATTTTAGATGTACATTGTGGACTTTTACCGGGACTATTTTCAGGTTGCTGTTTTCCACAATTTTTCTGAGCTGACGTATAGCCTGTAAGTTTGTTCGAGCTGAGATTCCTACGAAAACTTTGTCTCCGATTTTAAGAACGTCTCCACCATCAATGGTTGCTGGCGGTGTAATGCAGTGTGTCTCTTTCAGTTTTTCCAGCACCTTGGCAACTTCAACCACTTCCTTGGCTCGCGATTTAACTTTCATGTTGCAAATTATTGCCTTTTCCTCTAATACTATGGCTGTATCCTCTACAAAACAGCTATCTGCGAGAGTGTTGTCACCTTCCACCCAGATAAGTTTCAGCCCGAGCTTCTGCAAAGCCCTGCAATATTCTGTATGTTGACTCTTTGCAAGAGCAACATCTATTTTCTCAACATTTGTTCTAACGCAAAGATTATAGGAATCTGGTACAGGTCGAACTATAGCGTGTTTGATGGCAGATATATCCACAGTTTTTTTATCATTCCGTTTTGATGCCTTGCTTGCCTTGTCGTTAAACTCCTTCAGTTGCATGTGTAGTCACCTTTCAACCTATTGTTTTCAGAAGGTCTGATCGTGTTATTATTCCAATGATGCCTTTGCCTCTTGCGACCAAGACACCTTGATGTTTTTCAAGCAACGGGCGTATTGCATCTATGGTTGTTTCCTCTGAGACTATGGGTAAAGGTGGACCCATAATATTTTCTGCTTTTTGAGCCGCTATGTTTGAACTTAGGTTTCTGGTTATGCTTTCTTCAGTTACAGTTCCCACAACTTTGTTTTTGTTCATTACAGGCGTCTGGGAGATAGCGTGTCTCATCATTACTTCGATTACCTTCAGGATGCTATCGTTCGGCTTTGCAAAAAGCACTCCCTTGGTCATTACGTCTCTACATTCTCTCTTTTCTCCTTCTGTTAGAACTCGCAAAACCTTATTCACTGTTGAAAGCCTCGGGTCAACCTTTCCCTGCTCTATCTTCGCTATGTGAGCTTGTGATACGCCGGCAAGCTCGGCAAGCCTTTTCTGAGTTAACCCTGCTTTTATTCTTAGTTTTTTTAGAACGGTTCTTGTGATGACCAGAAAATAACCACCAGTTATTTTTAGTTATAAATCAATATAGTAAAATATATATTTGTTGTTGTGTAAACAACATAAACTCTGCTAGGGGGAGGCTGAATGAGAAACATAATTGTGGAAGACTTGAAACAGACACCGCTTGAAAAACAACGTATAGAAATAGTTGAAAGAAAAGGACTCGGGCATCCAGATTACATATGCGACGCTGTGATGGAACAAATTTCCATTCGATTAAGCAAGGAATATATGGAGAAGGCTGGTGCAATACTGCATCACAACGTTGACAAGTCTTTGCTTGTGGCTGGAGAAGCTGAACCTAGGTTCGGCGGCGGCATAGTGAGACAACCAATGCTTTTTGTGTTTGGTGATAGAGCGACATCTGAGATCAACGGCGAGAAGATAAACGTGAACCAGATAGCCGTTGACGTTGCTAAAGGATGGTTTAGAAAAAACATGCGCTTTGTAGACCCGGAAGAGCATGTGAAATATCAAGTTGAGCTGAAGCCAGGTTCAGTAGGTCTCGTCGACATTTTCAAGCGTGAAGGAAAAGTTTTAGGCGCAAATGACACTTCTGCTGCTGTCGGTTATGCACCAATGACTAGAACAGAGAGAATAGTTCGGAAAACTGAACAATTTTTAAACTCGAAAGAATTCAAACAACGCTTTCCAGAATCAGGCGAAGACATAAAAGTCATGGGTTACCGAAACAACAACCATCTACATTTAACAATTTCAATGGCCTTTGTCGATCGTTACGTAAGCAGCGAAGAGGATTACTTCGACAAAAAAGCTAAAATCCTTGAAGAAACTGAGAAATTCATCAGAACGAACGTTGATTTTGACAATGTTGATGTGCAATTAAACACTTTAGATGTTCGTGGAAGAGGTCTAGGCGGTGTGTATCTGACAGTTTTGGGAACAAGCGCAGATAGCGGTGACTCCGGACAAGTAGGCAGAGGAAATCGTGTAAACGGTTTAATATCACTAAATAGACCCTTCTGTTCAGAAGCTGCAGCCGGCAAAAACCCAGTTAGCCACGTTGGAAAAATCTTCAATGTCCTAACGTACAAAATAGCACAACACGTATACGAACAAGTGCCAGAAGTTGAAGAAGTCTACGTTTGGCTACTAAGCAAAATAGGAACTTCCATAGACCACCCAGCAATTGCAGCAGCCCAGGTCATAATGAAAGGCAACAACTCTATAGAAACAGTTAGACCCGAGATAAAAGAAGTGTTAAACTACGAACTGGAAAACATAGACAAATTCTGCATAGAGCTAGCCCAAGGAAAAATCCCAATCTGTTAAGTTTTGGGCATATCTGTTAGGTCTTAGACTTTTTATACGGTGTTCACTTCGGGTTCCTGAAAATTCTGACTTCACCTATTTCTAGGAAAGTCGAAGCCTGCTTCTATCGCGCGCACCAACGCTGGCTGTGTTTCAGGCGTGTCGCCGCCTAACCCTGAGTGGAGAGACAGAAAGAGAACAAAAGGCGAAAAAGGAAGGAATGAAAAATGAAAGTGAAGGATGGCAGCTGGTCCTTGTCTATTCTGTTTTTTTATATTAGGATATTAGGTATTTTACAGAAGCAAAATGTTAAATATTTGGGTTATAAGCTGATTAAGTAGTGGATGGAGTGAAGTTCTTACGTTCTTCCCTCAAGAAGTTATTGGCTACAGGATTTATTGTGTCATTTTTGGGCCTTATTGCGCTTTATGAAGGAGTAGGTTACGAAACGATTGAGATAAATGTTAAGACAGCACAAATTGTTCCTCACGTTTACGACTTTTGGGGGCCTGGTCCTGAGACAGGAGCAGGCGGGGTTCTTTATACCTGCAGCGTTACTATTTCCTTTAACCCTTTTCTTTATCCCCTAAGTTATCTGTTGGGAAATGGAAAGATCTCACATACATCCGGACATTTTGATGGCCCCATACTTCATGGAGGTGGCGCCCGCTATGAAGCGATGGAGAGTGCCAAATTTGGAGCAGCCTTTCCAGAGTTCTTTGGAAATCTTCCATACATTTTCGCTATTGGGTTTTTGATAGAATCACTTGTAGAGAAACTATATCGTCTAGCTTATTCTACAAGCGCGCCCAAAGTTGATTCGAATGTTGAAATAACACATATGCACTCATGTAAAGGAAAAGAAAGGATAAACGTGAATGCCTGTCATAGAATAGTAGTATAAAGCGCATGTGCTCGTGTTCCTTTTGTGCCCTTGGGGACTCTTGTTGTGAAATCGTCTGGTGCTTCTTTAAAGGTTTGCTTCAGCCAGTTGACGTGAAGCAGTATGTTGTTGATGTTTCGGGCGCGTTCAGATGGTGTTCTACTTCAGGACTCCCAGTTTGGAACATATGACAAGGTATGTTCGTCATTCTAGGAAAGGCCTCAGCAGGTGACTTTGTCTAGCTCACCTTGACAGATTTTCTTGTCTTCAGGACCCTTGATCTTATTGATGGCATTTTGTGCAAGTTCATGATATTTTCTGCACTCTGTCTTATTTTCTGAAACAGAGCTGGCTCTTGCCATTACTTCATACGCAAATGCAAGATCCCAGTCTTCGATGTTATTTTTATTTTCCTGTGCCATCTCAAGGCATCTCTTTGCATGAAACAGAGCTGGCTCTCCTCTTTTCATGGCGCTATATACTCGGGCTATCATATATTCAGCCCGTACAGCATTTACAGCAGTGCCTATTTTACTCCAATGATAACGTGAAGCGTAAGCCATATGTAGAGCTCCCTCAAGCTGAGCTTCAGTTGGATCCTCAGCGTCAAGGGCAGGCCAGATTTGATTGTTCGTTTCGACAGCTACCTTCTTGTGGAACTCTTCCATCGTAAGTCTATCTTCTTTCTCGACCATTATTATCACTCTTAATCTCTTAGACTCATAAGAGCGTTTATTAAGATTTTCACACAGCATATTATGAAAAACGGGGGTTTTTGCGGGAGATATCTCCACTTGGTAGGGGGTTCAAATCCCCGCGGCCCTACTAAAATGAACTTTGGACAGTCTTTCCTTTTGATACAAGACATGTGAAAAACCAGCTATATATGGAAAGCACAGAATCTACGGTATGAAATTCGGCATATCAATCAGCAACTTAGGCATCTACAGCGATTTTGATGGGTTGATAGCTCTTGC
>DAOVQA010000065.1:0-6324 GCA_030628925.1 Candidatus Bathyarchaeota archaeon
ATTCTAGGCATCCATAACTCTATTTTGGGCCCGTAGCCTAGTATGGATCAAGGCGCCGAATCACAGAATGGATGCGCAAGCCTCCGGGCTTCAACGAGAGAAAGCCGGAGAACAGGGGTTCAAGTCCCCTCGGGCCCGCCAACCACAGCGAGCAGGTTCGTTCCTTCAGAAAAACTGCAAAACTATTCGAGAACAAAAATTCATCTTCTCATGAGACTCCTCGATCCCAACCTCCTTTTTTTGTCTTCTGTTTTCTCAGGTGAAGCCGAGTTATTTTCTTCTTGACAGTCCATGATTTCATGCAACGTTGTTAGCAGGAATCTCTATGCAGTGGAGAAGCTAAGCCTTATATGAGCAGGTGTTATCGGTTCTCGAAAGAGTGGGGTATATGGGATTAGGGGACGCGCTTAGACGGTTTAAGGAGTTTCTTTGGCGGGAGTTCTCGTTTATTACAGGTAACTATAGAATTCTCGTCATGAGCTGGATGATAATGGATATTGCAATGGAAATGCCTCAATCAAACTTTCAGTATTACGTTGAAGCCTTAGGGGGACCTCCTATAGCTCTGGGACTTATAGGTTTCGCCAATTTCGTTGCCATGGCGATCGTAGCGGTTCCAGGTGGTTTCCTTGCAGACAAGTATGGAAGACGCTGGTTGATTAGCACCATGACTTTTGCAATGGCCTTGTCATTCCTGTTTTTTGCGTTTGCTCCAACGTGGCACTTCATATTGTTAGGATCAATTGTCAGCAGTCTTTGCCTAATCTATCAGCCAGCGTTGTTTGCAATGGTTCAAGATTCACTGCCGCCGGAGCGAAGAGGCATGGGTTCTTCAATTATCCAGCTTATCCACGGCACCTTTAACACTCCAGGACCTATAATCGCTATTTTCCTTTTCGCATGGCTTGGAAAGGTTACGGGTCAGAGAATTATCTATTTACTTATGACCGCGCTTTTCCTTATTGCAGCAGTGCTGCGGCTTAGGTTAAAGGAAACGATGACTAATGGGGAATCAATTCGCTTCAGCCATTTCATTTCTTCATATCCGCAAGCCATCAGGGAAAGCGTTGGCGTTTGGAAAGTTGTACCTAGAACAGTGTTATGGCTGTTTTCAATGAGAACACTAGTGATGTTTGGAATAGCCCTCACCGGCGTAATCAACGCGCTTTATGCAAGGGATGTACTTGGGATACCTGAAGAGATGTGGTATTTTGTCTTCATTCCGCTTTTGCTAACGATGGTTGTAGCTTCTCTACCAATCGGCAAGCTAGTTGACAAGATCGGCAGGAAGATTCCGATAGGCCTCGGCTTATGTTCACTCATCGCGGGTACAGTGATTTTCACCATCGGCAACTACATAATGATTATGATTTCCATGTGCTTATTTGGCTTGGCTCACATGTTAGTGATGTCAGGAGCGATGGCTCTTTCAACAGATCTTATACAACCAGCAAACAGAGGCAAAGTAGTTGGATTCAACAATTTTTTTGGCTACATCATCATGGGCTTTGGCATGCTTCTAGGCGGATATCTCTACGAAAACTTCATCCCTCAATCCCCCTTCATCATAAGCCTTGCAGCGACACTAGTAGCCTTTCTCATAGTTCTATTTTTCATACACGAACCAAAGAAAAGAGTAGGCACAATCACATCAACATAGAACTGTGCGGTTCAAAGAGATACAACACTCCATCTTGAACGTTTTCAGGTCTAAAAAAAACGCCACATATACGGACGCTAGTTTTCAGGATCATCGTCGAAATTCATTGTCGATTTACAATGAGATTCATGGTATTGATCACAGCTCAGGAAAGGCCCGAATTTCCCCTCCTGATAGATCATGTAACCACGCAGACATTTTCCGCATTTCAGCTTCATTGATGAAATTGCTTGTTTGATCAGACTTTTGTCAACTTCTTTCTGAATGCTGCAACCTTTATCCAGCGAATTTGGGCATCCAAAATACAGGTTATTCTTGCCCTTAACCAGCACAAGTTTCTGGCCGCATTGAGGACAAGTCTCAAGATCTAGGTTTTCCAGCAATTTCTGCTCAATCATTCTTATAATAGATATCGTTGAAGAATCTTCCCCCGTGAGGTTTTGATACTTTCGAATTGTCCCTTTTATGTCAAAATTCTTTGCTAATTCTTCGATAGTTCCTCTTGATCTGAATGCAATCATGCTTTCTGATGAGTTGGTTTGTGAGAGAATGTTCATGCTTCCATGATAAAACACGGAATTGTCAACAAAAGCAATCTTGTCGTGGAATCGCTCATGAACACCGATTTTCTTCGACGCAATGAGCACCTTAATCCCTGTTTTCCGCATCTGCTCAATAAGTTCTCCAGCCTCCCGTTTGTTTGTGCCTTGATAGTCTGGATGTCTGGTGATGATGTAGATTTTTATTCCCTTCTTCACAGACGATTTGAAATCTTTGATTAGCTTTCTCAAACGTCTTCTGGAAAGAAATGGACTGAAGACCACCACCGAGGACTTTGCGGTTTTGAGTTCTTGGCAGAATATTTCATAGAAGTTCTTTTCATTCAAAATAGATATGTGGCTCGCTGACAATTGCTTACCAATTCTTGGGATTATGCGTCCCTCGATTTCAACTCCAAAGGTTGGGGAGAGAACACTCAGAGAATCAATAGTTACCCCATCTTTGCTAATCTTTTCCATTACCTGAAAAATCGCGTCGTTCGTGTTGAACTTGCTTCTGATGTATCTGCTGTTTCCAACGAGAATGAACTTTCCTTCAGCTCGGGAGATTGCAACTGTGATTATTTTTCCAGGTTCGGAGTTCGTGAACGAGCCTTTAGTGAGTATACCTGGAGAAAATGGATGGCCTTCAACAAGATCGAAAATTACGTATTCTCTTTCATTTCCTTGGAACCTGTGAATTGTAGATGCTACTACGTGTTTTGGATCGCTATGTTCATCTTCTAAGATTTTCGAAATCAATTTTGCCTGCGCTGAGTAGGGAGTCACAATACCAACTCTGGGTTCAACCCCCTTCTTTTTTCCTTCTTCCAGTAGTATTGATGCCAAGCGAGCAGAGACTGCGGCTGAATATGGGCTTAGTCTGGAGTGTGAAGTTTTCGGGCGTTTGATCCAAGGATCGACATAGGTAGTGTCGCAAAATATCAATGCTTTGTCTTCAAATGGTGCTAACGCTGCGATTTGCTGCTTCGCTTTTTTTGTTTCTTCAGATGTCTTCAACTTCCCCCCATATACCGCATCGCTAATCAATGCACAGATATCTGGGTGCATCCTGTATTGCTCTCTGAGCATGACAACCCTTTCATCGTCAACATTGGAATTCACACTTTCCACGATTCCCGCCTGTACAAAGATGTCTCTTTTGAGCCACTTTGCTGCTGTTTCACTGTTACTTGCAGAGATTGGAGATAATTGCCGAAAGTCCCCGGATATAATGTAGTGTCCCAAGCTTAATCCGCTAACAAAGAAAACATTTGGCAATGTTGCCATACTTGCCTCATCAATAATCAGAACATCAAACTTTCTGCTGAATATTTTTGAATCTAAGCATGCTCTGGTAATCGTGCAGCCAACAGCAAGTGCATTATTAAAAATGTCCTCTTTGAGCTTTTCAATCGAGTCCTGAATCTCCTTCATTTCCAGCTCTTTGTCTTTGACTTCTTGGGACAAGTCACGTGCTCTTTTCTGAAGAGATTCGAGTGAAGCTACCCCGTCTAGAGAAACTATTTTCTTCATACGATTCTTTGATTCAATTGTCTTGCTCGAAATCGCGCTCCTTTTGGTCACTGTGTCTTCCAATTCCGATTCTGAACTTTGCATCTCTAGTTCTGAAATTTTCAGTTCTGTTTCAAGAGTTTCGATGTTTCTCTCAATTCTTTCGACGTTCAAACCGGAAAGTATTCTTCTCAAGAAACCTGCGGTTTTTGCTTTTTCCAGCAGTTGATGTTGATCCGATAGGTTGGTTGTGAGTTTGTCATTTTTCATATTCAGAGTTGAAATCTTTTGTTGAAGATTTGCGATTCTTGCTTCTTCTCTTTCATATTCTAGTGTTTGTTTTCTTAGCGTAGTTTCTATAGCACGTGCCTCTTCGTCCAATACCTTGTATCTTTCGATCTTCTTGTTGATTGTGTCTATCTGAACTCTGAGCTTCTCGATTTTTTTCTGTTTATCTGAGGTTTGCTCTTCTAAGATGTTGTCAATGAGTAGCGCATTGAGACTGTTATTCTGAAGGCTTGGGATGCCAATACGGATGATCTTCGCTGCTTCAATATATTGGGTGTTCTCCTCGTTTTCAACGAACTTTTTCAAGATTTCGTCAACAGCTGCGTTGGTGTGCGAGGTTAAAAGGACGCTCTTTCCAGCCTTTATAAGTTGATTCAGGATTATACCAAGGGTTTTCGTCTTTCCAGTTCCAGGCGGCCCCCAAATGAACGTTACCTCATGAGTCAAAGAGCTTAGAATTGCTACTTGCTGCTCACCATTTGGCGCATATCCTTCAGTAATCTGGTCAGAAAACGGAACAGGATTTGATAACCTATTTGGCTTCAGGAAACCGAAAAGCTTCATACTTCCTTCAAGGTTCAGCGAGATATCCCCAGATCTCACCTTGTTAAGTTTTGCTACGAGGTCTTCAAGAAGTTTATACGCAGAGCTATGAATGGTCGCTTGCCGGATAGATTCCCCCCTGTCAACGTGTAGACCAATATTGATTCCTTCTGGGTCTGATGAAACAACATAACCGTCTGTGGGCTGACCATTGACGATAACGTCTACGGGAGTATCGTCTTTGAGGACTGCATCAGTTAAGAACCGATAAATGTATAATTCTCGACCTAAGTACACTCGTTTACCATCATAAACATCAAATTGCCATCCTCCTTTTCCCTTTTTCAAATCACCTATCTCTTTCTTCAAAGCAGTTTGGAAGAGAGCGATCATTTCACCTTTGTCCAAAGACCCGGCGGTTGCTCTCCAACCAACCCTCAGATTATCACTCATGACCCTTCACCCGAACGCAGACTCTGCTATGAACTTATTGCATCTTTGAATAAATGTCTTGATTCGGACGCATGACAGGTTGCACGGAGCGCGCGCGTCTAGTCTCTCCTATCTTCCTACGCGTCGGTATGATCCTTATGGACAGGACGATGAAGTCAGGAGTTGGATTCTTGATGTGTTCCTAGATAAGCTATTTGAACCCCATGCTAAGGTTGAGAGGGTATTCGGTGATTTCAATATTCAGCGTGATTTACCTATCTGGGAAATGAAAAGGTGTGCCGCGCGCGCGGCAACGAGGGTTAGATGCATATGTTCGTTTAAATTCCACACATTTTCAATATGGAGGACGATGCGCGCGTGTAGGTCCAACCAGTTCTATTTCCGTTCTTCATCCGTCGTTTCGGCCATCAGTCTAGTGTGTGTGTGATACGTCTGGTGCGGGGGGTGGGATTTGAACCCACGAACCCCTACGGGACAGCCGCCTCAGGGCTGCGCCTTTGACCAGGCTTGGCAACCCCCGCTTTGATCTTTCTGTTCTTTTATTTCTAGATTTACGGTTGAAATTAAATCTTGCTTTACTTTTGGATAGATTTTTGCGAACATGGTAGAAAGAGAAAGGGTTAGTGGAGTGTTAGATTAAGCGAAAATCTTCTTTTATTGTTGTTAACACAACATGAGTGTTTGTTCTCTCCACGTAAGGTAAGGCTAGGAGACGTTTTGTGAATTTGCCTAGTTCTTCTCGATTCTTGAATTTTGCGATTATAATTGCGTCTATTAGGCCTGTTACGTCATACACGCAGCACACATTGGGAAGCCGTGCAATCTCGTTTTCCATCTCTAAAAGTCTTCCCTTGGAAACTGTTATTTCACTAACAACCGTAAATTCATAGCCGAGCTTTTCCTGATCTAGCATGGCTGAATAGCCTCTTATTATTCCGCCTTCCTCCATCTTCTTCACTCGTGAAAGAACGGTTCCTATGGAAACGCCGCTTTGTTTAGCTATCTGTCGAGATGAAAGCCTAGCGTCACTTAGTAGTATCCTCAAGATTTTTACATCTGTCTCATCTAAACGCATTATGCCTCACCTATACTGCACGTTTATCCAATTAACAGACATAACTATTTAACATTTGCCCCGTTTTTCACTAAAAACGTTTTTATACTTACAGAAACAACTCTTTATGTTGTAAATTTGTACAAGGAGAACATAATGATGTATGATAGGGATCATCCAACTCAAGACTTGGATACATGTATGAAGCTGATGAACCACGCTGATTACATCCTTTTACACTTCACAGATATACTCGGATTCCTCAAAGGCAG
>DAOVQA010000020.1:0-11599 GCA_030628925.1 Candidatus Bathyarchaeota archaeon
ATGAGGTATTCTCGCCTGAAATGGCGATGTCACCCGCAAGCTCCCATTTTTCCATTTCGATGGGCTACAGTTTTCTTTTAGATTAGAGACTTGCGTCTCAACGGTCATTCAGTTTTTTCCGGATTTTGTTCAGAATGCTATCCCAAGAAGATGTTCCATGCATGCTCTCGAATTCTTTACAGCTCATCAAAAAGTCCATGTAGAGCCATCCGTTGTCTACTGCTTTCTCAAGATATTTGAGGGCACCATCGTCTTCTCCAATAGCGGCTTTAGCATAGGCTACGCGGAAGTAGTGTGTGCCCAACTCTTGAGGCAATATCTCACGGAGCCATCTCGGCAGTTCTTCCGATGGTGTCGCAAAGAATTCCTCGTAGCATTCGATGGCTTCTTTGTATCGCTTTGCCCTGAAGTGGGCTTGAGCTGTCTCCTCAAGATGATGGGCTGCGTTAGAGCACGCGTAGTATTGGACGTACTTTCTCTCCAGCTTGAACCCTACTTTTTCAGCAACGCCAATCGAGCCTAAGTTGTATTCGCCACAGTGCCAACCAACGTATTTGAACCCGCTTGACAGAGAGTGGTCGACGGTTGCCGCAGCTGTGAGAGTGGCCAGTCCCTGTCTTCTGCAGTCTTCACGCGTGTATATGCCGATTTCGCAGGCGTTGCCGCTGGCGCAATCAGCAATGCTCCAACTGACAATCCGCTTGTCATGTAACGTGCAGAAGCCGAAACCTTTCTTCATGAAATCTGAGGTGGACCCCCAGTTTGTCTTCATCCAGCCCATTACGTGTTCTGGAATCTCCAAATGGGGCGTTCGCAGGAGTTTCTCATCTATGCGCTGGATCTGAAATCCTTCTGGAAGATTGTTCTTCCAGTGGTTTACTTTCAGCTCAGTGCAAATGTAGTGCCTGCGCATCGTTGTTAGCGGGATCCTCCCTTGGAATATGATAGGCATCTTTTCCTTCCATGAATCTGGATGGAAGCCTATTGCAACGTCGGTTTCATCCTTCCTGACAGTGTCTCCGGCAAAAATCCTCGCAAATATGAGTTTGTTCAGAGAAGTGTTGAACTCATCGTTGTTGTCATATCCTGCCAGATAGTATCCTTCAACAGTGCACATGAATGCTGTTCTCGGATCCTCGACACGATCTGCGTAGATTCTTCCAGGGCTGGTTCCCTCGATGACAGCACTTGTGATCAGGTTCCACTCCAATTCCTTGAATAGTGGCCGAACCTTCTCGTAGTCCCTCTTTTTGAGCTCGTGCATCATCTTATTCTCTTCCACAAGGCACTACAGTCAATTATTTTAATCTAGTTACAAAGCTCATACGCGCGCGCAGTTGGTTTAGAGCTTATCACAGCCACAGTATCCAAAACCCCTGAAGCTGCCACAGGCATTTCATTCGTGTTCATTCTTCCTCAGATGTTTTTTGGAACCTTTATATCAATAACCAGTACAACTCAGCGAATCGCAAAATCCATCCGAGCTACTACTTACTTGATGCTCTAAAAATGATTTTCGAGGGAGATTGGATGAATACAAACATTTGCCTAGACTTGGGAGTAATTTCAATAGTTAGTATTTCAGTTATAATCATTGGAATACTTTTGTTCGAAAAATACGGAAGTGCATAGAGAGAGAGAATATTAGAATTAGTAAGACTCTTAGAGATCTACTGAGGATTGCAAGCATGTGTGTTTGGGTTTGGGGTTCGAATCCCACACCCCCACTAATGCGCGCTTTTCTTTGGAATAAACTCCAATTGTTTTACCTGTAAACGTTAAAGGATGCAGACAAATAGCTTGTTACCTCTGTCGTTTTCCGTCTATGTAGTCTTCTACCCACTGTTTAGCTATGGGATCCGGTGTTTGAGTTGGTGGGTGTTTGAACGCGTACGCGGAAATGCTGATCAAAGGACCAGCTATGTGGCGATCTAAGGCGATTTTCACTGCTCTTATCACATCAATTACTACGCCACCGCTGTTAGGTGAGTCCTCAACCTCAAGCTTAGTCCTTATCGTTACTGGCTGGTTACCGAACTTTCTGCCCTTAAGCAGTATATAACAGATTTTCCGGTCGTCGAGAAACGGCACATAGTCTGACGGGCCAATTCTCGTGGGCACATCGTAAGGAATAAGGCTTGTAACAGCTTCAGTCTTACTGATTCGTTTTGTTTTCAGCCTTTCCTCAACTGTCATATTTTGAAAGTCAGTATTTCCGCCCAAGTTCAGCTGGTAGGTTTCCTCAACTTTTACCCCTCTGTCTAAACAGAGCTTAACTAAGTTCCGATGCAGAATTGTTGCTCCTAATTGGCTTTTTATATCATCCCCAGCTACTGGCAGCCCCTTATCCTCAAACTCCTTGCCCCATTGATGGACTGAAGCAATGAATTCCGGTATACAATTTACGAAGGCGCATCCAGCATCTAAAGCCGCTTGGGCATAATAGCGGGTAACGTTTTTGCTTCCAACGGGAGAGTAATTAACGAGCATATCTGTCTTTGTCTCTTTCATAGTCTCCACGACATCTGCCTGCATGAGTTGACTATTATTGTAAACCTTAAAGGCCTCTTTCATGTGTTCAGCCACCCCGTCGAGAATTGGAGCAGGAGAAACCTTCACACCTAAAGGTGGCACATCTGCGAATTTAACGCAACAGTTTGGTTCCTCGAATATGGCTTCAGCCAAATCTTTTCCAATTTTGTTCTTGTTAACATCGAAAGCCGCAACAAACTTCACATCTCTTATGTGATACCCGCCGAAATTCACATGCATAAGCCCGGGCACTGTGGCATTTTCCCTTGCATCCTCATAATACTCCACTCCTTGAATAAGGGCAGATGCACAGTTACCCACTCCTGCAATGGCGACGCGGATCTCTGGCAAATTGTCACTTCCTTCTATTCATTAGGTGGTTAATGTTTTAAGAGTTATCTTTTTGCAACTCTTTGTTAAGGATAGGCAAGGTTAAAAGGGAACTAGGGAAATAAACGTTTGAGAAAAGGTGAGATGTTATGGATAAAAGTGAGGTTGACGTGAAATATGAACCAATCAAGGAAATAATCGTACTGCAACAGAATCTATTCTCATCGCCAGACTACATGGCGAGATTTGCGTCAATAATTGCTGGAGGAAAGACAACTGGCTTGTACTGGGCTGAAGGAGTCGTATTCCTGTACTTTCCTCTTCCAGCATCAACGGAAACAGCAGCTAAGGCTCTGGTTGAGAACAGGCGGGTCTACTGGACTTTTGTTGGTTACGCACTCATGCCAGACTATCGACCGATAATTGAGACAAAGGAGAAGATAATGGTTCCAATAATTGATATGTCCTCGAATCCAATGTTCGGGAAAGTTGCAAGCTGGTTGAAAAAGCAGAAATAACTTCCTTCTGAAGGCCTGCGAAACCCGTTGAAAACAGTGTGCATTAAAGGAATAGTCTTTTCTGGAAGGGGTGAAGGAGCAAAGTTCATTGGATTTCCATGGGTTAAAAAGCAGGTAACAGAAAAACTTGGGTTTACTCCACATCTTGGAACGTTAAACCTTAAACTGACGAAAGATGACCTCAAGCTCAGAGCTTTACTGAGAAACGCAGAAGCAATAGAAATATCACCAGCCAAAGGCTATAGCCACGGAAAATGTTTCAAAGCTAAGATCACAGATAATCTTGAGTGCGCAATCGTCGTACCGGAGATTCAAGATTATCCGAAAGATATGATAGAAGTTATTGCACCAACGAATTTGAGGGAGAAGCTTCAACTTAGAGACGGAGACACTGTTGAGATTCGAATACTAGTGGAATAGTCTGTTATTTGTTGCTTGTCTTGAGAAACCTTTTCAAGTATGTCTTCAGGCACTTTTTCTTTTTAAGGTGAAGACCGTATTTGACAAGGGCGTTCATTGCCCTCGCAGCATCTTCTGGGGAAAAATATGATGGGATGCCCAGCTTATCAAACCTGTAACGTGTGTATAAGGCCATTTCGGTTTCTCCAATGTCACATGCAACTGTTGGCTTCTCATGTTTACTTGCGACTTTTGCAACTCTGTCAATGAAATCTTCTTGCAAAGCTGGAGTGTGATGTAGGCCCAAGATGATTACGCCATTGGTTTCAGGATCTTCAAAAACTATTTTGGATGCAAGCTCAAACATCTCAGAAGTCACTGAACCAGTCAAATCCACTGGATTTAGGTTTGTAGCAAACCTGGGAAGTTTTCCAGCCTTCTTCAGTCTGTTGAACTTCTGAATTACTTCTTCTGAGAAACGTTTGACATTCAATCCTTTTATTTCACATTCGTCAACAGCCATTACGCCGGGACCACCTGCATCCGTGATTATCGCCACGTTTTTTCCGGCTGCTGGAGGCTGCATTACAAGAGCTTTTCCAACGTCAAAAAACTCTTCCATATCCTTCACCCTAAAAACCCCAGTCTGCGCAAAAGCCGCATCATATATCTGATCTGAACCAGCTAAGGCACCAGTATGCGAAGCAGCTGCTCTTGCCCCAGCCTTTGTTCGTCCACATTTGAGAGCAACAATAGGCTTTTTCTTTGTAACTTTTCCAGCTACTTCTAGGAACTTTCTTCCGGATTTTATGTCTTCAACATATAATAGTATGACTTCGGTTTCCTCGTCATATAACAGGTAATGCAGCATTTCCGCCTCGTCTACATCGCATTTATTCCCGAAACTCACAAATTTGCTCACCCCAATTTGCATACCCGTCAAGTAGTCAAGAGCTGCAGCGCCGAAAGCCCCGCTCTGAGTTACTATTGCTATTTTTCCAGGCATAGGACGCGGGGTTGCTACAACTTCATCTCCTGTTATCAGCACTCTTGTTTCAGGCAAAAACAGCATGTCTACGCCTGTTCTGGAATCATAGACTCCGATGCAGTTCGGCCCTAAAACCCTCATCCCAGTTGTTCTAGCCAAAGCTTTAATTTGGTTCTCAAGTTTGTTGTTTCCGATTTCACTGAAGCCTGAAGTTATTATTGCAGCAGCCTTCACTTTTTTGGATGCTGCTTCCCTCATCACGTCTACAACATGCGTTGCTGGAACAACAATTACAACAAGTTCTAGTTCCCCGGGAACTTTAGTTACTGAAGGATAACATTTAAAGCCTAGAATAGAATCTTCATGTGGATTTACCGGGTAAATTTCACCTTTGAAAACTCCTCTTCGCTTGTTCTCTGCGAAATTTTTGAAGATCACATGTCCAGCCTTGTTTATCTTTCTGGATGCTCCAACAATAGCAACCGAACGAGGGTTAAAGAACGCGTGCATCTGCTTCAGAGAAGATTCCATTAGTATTTCACCTTCTGCTCTTCCTAACAGTAACTATAGGATTATACCTAGCTTTTTATATTTGGCTTAACAGTTCTTTCCCTTTCCTGAAGATTTTGCCGGCATACTAGGAAATCCATCTATACTGCACGCAACTTAGGAAGCGCGTGGGTTAAAAGAAATTTGGAGTTTGCGGGAGATAACCCGAAAAGAATTCGGAAACAGATACGGATAGACTTTCGGTGAATGCTCTACCAGCTTTGTCCATAGTGAGATGTGCAGATGACTACGTCGTAGATGTTGATTATACCGTCGCCATTTATGTCCAAGTTAGGCTTGTAGTTTGGATCGGCTGTTTGAGACCGGTACACTCCAATGATTTTAACCACGTCATATATGTCAACATCTCTATCCGCGTCTATGTCACCGAGAATGGTGATGCATATTGGCTTTTCACAAAAAATGCTGCTTTGCTCTGGATCACTTTCGCCTGAAGTGATTTCCACCACAGTGCCTATTGTGTAGTTTCCTAAGTTGAATGCTGTAGTATTCCATGTAAAGGTTAGGGTCATGATGTTTGCCACGTCTAGAATGATGGATTCCACATGACCTATCTCTGTCGTGTTAGCGTAGATAGTGACATTGAGAGTTGCCGTAACGTTTCCTTGATTCTGAAAGGTCACATTGATTGGAAGCAGGTATCCTTGATGTGTAATTGTCTTTGGGATTGTGAAAGAGATGGTTATCAAGTCACCTTCTTCCTGTGAAGATGATGGGAACCTCATCTTAACTGCTGGATTGCCAATTATGTTTTGGTCAAAGCAAGCCCATCGTATCGTTCCATCGTTTGCATCTCTAAGCCAACTGGAATCCCTAAATGCGTCAAACAGCATATCACCTAGGCGAACGTGGCCCTCACCGAAGTAAGCATCAAAGAATTCTCTTCCAATATAATGCGATGTTGAATGCAAGTTATCATAGGAGCCCCATCCATATCTAGAGTTCATTATGGAAGCAAATGCTCCATGATCATCGTTCACAAATTGCTCTGACAAACAATTTGTGTCGTCCCACCGGCCAGACAAACATGGAAGGGCTGCATATATCAGTGGGCAAAACTCGTTTTCCAGTAGAGTTACGTCGAAAATATCCCACGAATCTCCATATACGCCGTTATTGCTCCATTGGGTAGGGTTACCATGTCCACTCTGATACCAAACATGCACTCCTTCATCGAAAATCGACCTGACGTTTTCATCTGTGTAATCAATGTGTTCTTCTGGACGATTAGGATTGGGATCCATGTAAGTAGGTGTGAATATCGAAGAATTGAACCCATTAGTCAAATGATTCCAATCGTTACAAGTGGCATTGCCTAGTTGTTTGGAGTAATTGATGCCCCACTCAACGTCCCCACCGAAACCTAAATGGTGACCCGCCAAAGTAACTCTCCATAGATAGTCTTCATCACCAGACAACTCCATATAAGCTATGGTCTTTCGTATTACATTCCCCAGCTCTTTATTGTTGTGTGGAGTAATTCGGCCAACTGCCACTTCATGATCCCAGTCTACTTCGTCGATGTTGTGATCAGCGTTATGTGTCGCGTTCTCACCCCAGCCTGCAACCTCGTGTAGATGGTTATTTGAATCTTCATCATCATTGAATGTTCCATTGAGACAAGCATAATAGATATGGGTCGGGATATTCTCGTAATAGATGGTTGTTCCACCGCATGCAGGAGCACCATAACCATCAGCAGACAATTTTCTAGTTGGTATCTTATCTTCGTCACCAACCAACAGAACATACCTAACGTTCAGTTCGTGATGAGCATATCTGATATAATTGCGAAGTATAGCTTGTGTGTCATTAAACATACTGAGGTTTGATATGGCGTCCTCATCTGACCTCCAGTAAGGATTAGAAGTATTACCATCTCCCCAAGAACCATCAACAAAGTAAGATGGGTCACTCAGGATATCATTCATGTCTACTATGTAGGTAGAAAGGGTGTCATTCTGATTATGCCAGTCTCTTAGTCTTTCTGGGCTCCAAGTTATCCCTGTGTTTTCGAAACTCGGATCCGTTATTATGGCAAACCCTGTTTCAGACAAGTCGTTTGCTTTGCTTGAACTGATGAATGTATCCTCAAGCACATACAAGAAAGATGAAAAAGCAACACCAGCCAACAACAACCCTAGCAAAACCGAAACACTACACTGCCTCCGATCAGCTCTGAAAAGGTTCATGTATGATGTTCTCCTTCTCCAATACAGAGAAATTCAACCTTGAAATATAAGCGTAGTGCACGCGCTCCCTCAAACTCGCGCGCGCTAAAAGAGAACAATAAAAAAAAGAGGGAGTAATTAGTCAAGTTTTCTTTGGAATCTTTTCTTTCTGAAGGCAACGGCGAGCATAGAGATGATCATAAACAGTGGCAAGAGTATGGCTGATGGAAGTTCTGGAATTACGGATGTTCCTTGGATTACGATGTCATTTGTGCTTGCAAATGTGTAGGTGAGGTTTATGAAAGTGTGGGTGCCGTTTGATGTAATAATCGGCTCTGTGACTGGGGGTGTATCATTGATCAAGATTATCCAGCCTGTTTGGGTTATGTTGAGCAGTGTCTGAGGAATTGTGACGTTGCAGTAGCCAACAGTTCCCGATTCACCGTTAACTTTGAAGCTGATTTGCTTTTGTTGCTGGTTAAATTTGAACATTGAGATGGTGGAATTGCTGGATAGCGCCACCGAATAGGTTGTTGCTTCCCAGACGATTGGAACAGGGTTGGAATAGTTCCAAACGGCTGGAACAATCAATGGATACCTATCTTCATTGTTCACATCAATCATATATGGTGTGTCCCCGATGCCATCTCCGTTTAGATCAGTCCCGTTGTAGTCACTCCAAAAGTTTCCGCTTGAGCCATTATCCCAAGTGTTTGTCGAGTCTGTAGAATTTGCTTGTCCTAATCCGTTGGTGATGAAGTTGTTATGGTAAACTGTGTTGTCGCTGGAATGATCGAGGTTAATGCCGTACCGGTTAATTATAGCTGTGTTTTCAAAGACCGTGTTATTGCTGGAGTAGTAAAGGTTGATTCCGTCGTACTGGTTGAATGTGGCAGTGTTTCCAGAAAGGGTATTTTTGCTGCTAAATCGGTCGAGGAGTATTCCATATCGATTATTGTGTTCGACGACGTTATCAGAAATCGTGTTGTCTTTTGATTCTGCTGTGAGGTATATTCCATTCTCGCTGTACATTTGGGTGTTGTTTGAAAGGGTGTTATTGTGTGACGAGACGAGAAGGATTCCACGTTGGGTGGTATACATCATGGTGTTACCCGAAATTGTGTTATTGCTGGAATGAAGGAGCCAGATTCCATGATACATGTTTGGAGGGGAAGAATACATGTCGCTCATGAAGGTGCAGTCAGAGACTGTGCTGCTCCAAGTATAGTTTAGGTGGATGCCATAGTTAAATCCTATAACTTCTGCATTTTTCATCGTTACATTATTTATGGAGGATAATGTTATTCCAGTTTCCGTGCCTGCACCTTGGACCGTGTAGCCGGCACCGTCGATCACGATGTTGTCTCTCTCGACTACGATGGGATTAGAAATGTTGCCAGTAAAAGTGTAAATGTCTCCAACACGCTGAATAGGCGCTGCAGGAGGATTGATCGTTCCATCTGGGAGAATGTAAATAGTATAACCAGCGTGGATCAATAGAACATTAAAACTGAGCATTGTCATGAAAAGTATCGCTGAAACACTTATGGTTGAAACAATTTTTCTATTCAATTCTTATCAGAATATTATAACTTCGGCTACGATTTTTAACACTTGCGGTAAGCTATTTGGTTACATGATTGTACAATCGTTGTCCGAATTTTCGGAGTCAAAATTTCCCGTGCTGAATGGACAAGTAATACCATGCAAGAAATCATTAAAGGGATAAGGGAAGCTGTCCGTAGGCGCGCGCAACCCATAAGACTCCCCTTATTTTTTTATACTATTACATACTACATGCTCAACTTTTACTATACGCGCGCGCACGAATGAGAACTATTGGTTTATGTTTCACTGTCTCCAACATCTCCCAACTCACACCTGCTAACTCCACCTTGAACTTCTCAGCCATGCCCCACACGGTTTTTCCAGCACCATGTCCTCTGACACGATCTGCAATGTCACTAATCTTCAAGGTCTCTTCAACACTTATTTTACATCCAACAAAAACGATGGGCGTCGGACGTTTCCTAAGCTTAAGAACGCGACCAACCACATAGGTTATGAAGCCGCCGAAACAATGAATACCTTTCATAGGCTTTGGTCTTGGTGTAAAATGAAAACCACAGAACGAATAAGTCTTATCTGTATCAACAATCATAACAGAAACTATCTTTCCAAGCTTTAGTCTTATCTGCTTACGTATTTTTTCCGCTACTTCCTCTGCATTGTTCAATGGTAAACTTACATAAGCGTAGGCTAGATTGCTTCCGTCAATCCCGCCTTCAGAACCAAACATTAAAGCCTGCAAAAAGCCAGCTTGCTGTAAGGCAACCTGTTTATGTCGGCTTCCCATCTCCAATGGATATTCACGAAGACATCGAAGCGGTCTTTCCTGATAATGACATAATGGTCCTAGGACGTATCCCCAGACTATTCGCATCCAATACTTGGCAATTAACTTCGCAGCCAAGCTTGGTTCAATCAGTTCTTCATCCACAATATTACTCATGGCTGTTGAAATCGCTTTTTCCGATACAACTATGAAATCCCCATCCAATATCCTTCCCTTAACACCTTTGATTATTTTCTCTAAGTAATTTTCGCCTGGCCTCCAATATCTGGTCGCGATAGCCAAAGCCTTGTATTTAATTATTCACACCGCACTAATTTTGCCAAAATATGAAGTCTAAAGGTTTCGAAACAGCTTCTTTATCTCTTGAATATTGCATTCTGACGGTTTCATCTTTCTTTCAGGACAGTAGCCTAAACTCACACATGAGGGACCAGCATCTTCAAAAAGGGCAGGTGCAACTTCTTTGACTTGCTTAAGCATTTCAGTGGCAACCTCTCTTATCTCCCACTGGGCACGAATGCAACACCGTAAATTGAAGAAGTGACGAAGTTCACGAGCATTCATTGTTACGATTATATTTGTTTTGGCGGCGTTTGGAAGAATAAACCGTGCATCCTCTTTTGGAATCCCTAAATTCAGAAGATTCTTGTAGGTTTCAGAAACCCTCTCTAATGCTTCATCAAACGTTTTCCTTGCCTCCGCTTCCCTTAATATGCTAGGTGGTGTCACATATTTCTCAAGTGTATCGTAGGTGACATAGCGTTGGCTTTGCTGCGTAAACGATGCAATACGATGCCTGACAAGTTGATGAGTCATGGCTCTGGACACACCTTCTATGCTAAAGGTAAAGGATGCATGTTCAATCACTGAAACATGACCATAGCCAGTCACACGCCTAATTATTCGGCTAGCTGTCGCCTGATCCGTTTTCTCCAAGATTTCTGAGGGGCTGCCACTTTTCGTTGATGTTAAGGCTGCAGTTCCACATAGAAGTTCAGCGTCCGCTGTGTAGCGAAGAAGTTTAACCTCCAATCTTTTTGACCTCACCTTCCATTGTTACATGAAAGTAATAGATTTGCTTTGCGCAAACAAGATGTGATCACATTGAGCCAGAGTTTTCTCTAGGAGATTTTTGAGAAAATTTAAATGGATGATTCATACACAACCTACAAGAAAGCGGTTGCTTAGTTCTTTTATAGGTGGATCAGCTTGGATTTGCGGTTGATAACGTTCTTGATGGAGTTCGTAAGTTCCTTCATAAGTCTCCTCGTCGGATACTATGCTTTGAAAGGCTACAAGAAATTCGCAATTAAAGAACTCTTTCTCCTCTATTTAGGCTTCATAGTTCTCGGGGTCGGCACTTTTCTACGAGTTGTTAGTGCAACATACTTTGTCATACTACTGAAAACCTTGGAACCGATGCCTAATATAAGAAGTCTTATCAACTTGGCAGGGTTGATTTACACCTTAACCCAGCTTATAGCTTATAGTCTATTTACAGCCACTTACATATTGCAAGCCAAAGCTTTCGGGAAACGAAGCTTAGAGCTAGGCATGATCTCCACAGCTTTTTTTCCAATATACAGGTTGTTCTTCAATCCATCCCTCGAGTTAATTGCCATAACAATGCTTGGATTCATAACTGTGCACTCTTTCATTAATTGGCTTCTCAAAAAAACCAGTGAATCAGCACTCGTTTTCTTCGGCTTCGGATTCATGCTTCTGAGTCATCTGC
>DAOVQA010000047.1:0-7594 GCA_030628925.1 Candidatus Bathyarchaeota archaeon
AAAAGCATAGACCTAATATGAGAATGAGCATTAGATGGATGCCTGTACCTCTCATGTTTGGGGATTATCCTTTCAAGAAAAGATTTAATGTCTCCCAGCAAACCATATTCATTCTCTGTTAAGATCAAGATTCCTGTAGCGTGGGGAGCGAAAACATGAACTAAACCATTTTTGACACCAGATTCAGAAACTGCTTCTTGAACCACATCTGTCAGATCTGTGAAGTCTATTTCGCCTTTAGTTGAAAATGCATATCTTTTACTGAAAACCTTGAAATCCACCATTCTTTCTTACTCCAACACTCATGGTTACTACTCTGTTATCTATGTGTTTACTTCCTTTGAAAAACTTTTTCAGCATATTCTCCAATTTTGTGCGAGCCTAACATTTCGCAAACATGAGCCGCGCATTTGCTTGTTGTTAAAGTAGAAAGCGCTGAAACGTTCAAATAATGGTTCAAGTTGTTGAATTAAATTTTCATTGTTTGAGTTCTAATTCAAACTCACGCAGAACCATCTGACTACAGTATCTATCACACTGGTACATCTACCAAAACCACTTCTCCGCAGAGTTCATAGATTCATGTAACTTGAGGCGCGCTCCACTACTTAGCAACATGTGAAAATCTTAATCATACCAAGTCGCCAAGCACTGCAGTTACCAATCAGTCTCCTTCTTTCTATGAATTTTCTCCCCCTTGTCTTATTGACCTTTTTCCTCGACAAGCGAGGTGACAAGTTCCAACAAACCATCACGATCCTCCTATCTAAGTACCCTCAACAGAAAAAGATGCGACGAGTTTTTTCAGGCTTTCACAAACTCAAGCTAGCTCCATAAACACTCCTAATACTTTTCAATTTTACAGGACGACGAACGATAAAGACAGAACTGCGTTGATGCTTTTGTATACGGCTTTTTCTCAAACAAAAGTTCCCGGAGTATGCTGGTGACATATAATCTAACCTAGTAATACCGATACAACTAAAAGCACTAAACAGTCAAAACCTTACCGACAAAATAGAACAAAAATAGCGGTTTAGACTACGTGAAGAAGATAACATCTATACACTTACGAAAAATAAGGAAGAAGGACCGTTTTTTAGGCAGCCAGGTTCAGTGTCCAAACTCCTGGTGAGGCTTTCTCAAAACCCGATAGAGTACAGAGTCGTATACAAAAGCATCAACCAAATACGGTTTTTGACTAATCTCTACGCAAATAGGCAACGAACACAAACGCCGAAAGTATCAGAAAAGGGCATTCGAAATCAATGTTGCAGACCTTTGGAGCATAGAGGTGCCTTCTTATTCTTCAATGTTCTTTCATGCAGATCGTTTGTCACATTATGATGTCTAGTTGGCTTTTTCCTGTTCAGTTTTTCATAGCAGTACACAGTGAAATAGCTGGGGGCTGGTTGGGCAAGCATTTGTTGGTTTGTTTCTTGATTTGTTGTTTTCTTTTGTTTCTGAGTTTTTGGAAGTTTTTTGGTGAATTTGTGAGGTTCTGTGAAAAACTGTTCAGAAGTGTATTTTTAGTGTTTTTTGTACTAAGCCCATAGATTTTCGTAGGTTTTTCTAAGAGGCAACGATTTACTTCCGGAAAAACATAAATGTGCATTGCATTGCATAATAGTAACGTGGTGTATAGTATGAGCAATAAAGGTAAGTATTCAAGCATAAGAGTTAGGCGTTCCACATTAGATGAGCTGAAAAGCATAGGGCGAAAAGGTGAAACATACGATGACGTTATCTGCTGGCTTTTGGCTCATAGACCCAAGCGAAGAGTCGCCAAGAAAGATGAGAAAAAAATATGGAGATAGATTCTGTTTTCCAGAGAAAATCCAGCTTTCTCATATTTCCCTCTAAAAATCTCCTCACCAAGTTTTCTCTTCAAAACAACATTTCTCAATAATAATTCTTTCAGATTAAAAAGACCATTAGGCAAGCATAACAGGTAGTCGATCATTGTGTATTTTCTGTTTGCAGTTTCTTTCACACAACATCAAAAATAAAGGGTGATTTTTTTTAGCTAAAAAGGGTAGGTAAACTGTTAAGAAATGTATACTCACGAATGTATAGCATGAACCTGCGGATGTTCTCTGAGCGCGCGTCAGCCAGAGTATAGGTAGTTTAATAACAACTGTTCAATTTTTTCTTGTTTGTTGGCTTTTTCCTTCCGTAAGTTCTCATCTTTGTAAGATTCCAGCTTGCTGATTATTCCATCTATGACTCTGTCTGAAAACACACCATCTGCCTCGTAATAATGCCTGTCTCTCTTAAGGTTCTTTGCGGATTCAGCGCAAGACATTGGAAGAGTCTTTTTCTTCTTTTTTCCAGTCCATTTTTCAGTGTTTAGATCTTCGGCAAGTTCCAAGGCTTTTTTAGGATTTTTCAGTCCATATTCCGCAGCTACAGCGATTCCAGCTAATAACAAATAGATGCTTGCTCCGGGATCTGGGGCTCTAAACTCGAAAGTTGGTACACAACCACCTGTCCTTTTAATGTTCTTTTTGAATCCCCACAATAAAGGTATGCGTATTAGAGCTAAACGGTTTCTTATTCCCCAGCAAATATACATGGGTGACTCTCTACGAGAAATAAATCGCAAGTAGGAAACGGGTGTAGTGTTTCCGAAAGCGGCTAGGCTAGGAGCAAACTTCAGTATTCCCCCAATCATTTGTTTCGCTTCAACCGTTAAATTGCCCTTGGAGTCTGTAATTACACTCTTACTTTTTTTGTATCCACAAAGGTGGATGTGCATTCCACTTCCAGCATGTTCTAAAGCTGGTTTAGCTGAAAAGGAAACATGGATTCCTTGTTCTGCGCAGATGTTTCTGATAACCCATTTTGCCATAGTTACGGTTTCCGCCATTTTGCTTAAATTTTGTGGCAGAAACTCTATTTCATGCTGTTCCATTAAATAACCTGTCTTAGAGTGAAATCTGCCAACCTCTGCGTGTCCGTATTTTGTGTTCATACCTAGGTTATCAAGCATAACTAAACTTTCGTTTCTCACTTTTTCGAACTTTGAAAAAGGCGTGGATTCATGATAATTTCTTTCTGAAACTTCTGTAAAGCTTTCTTCATGCTTGTAGATCATGTAGAATTCTAGTTCAGCTAGAGCTTTTAGAATGATGCCGGTGGAAGAGAGCATTTTTTCTTCCGCTCTTAGTAGAATGTTCTCTGAGGCGATATCTAACGGTTTTCCATTTTCATCAAGGTATCGACATAAGATGTTTAGCGTTGGTATCAAGCTGAATGGATTGAGGAATGCAGTTTCTGGTTTAGGCATGATGTAGATGTCACTTTTGCTAGGGTCAATGTAAGAGAACAAACTTGAGCCGTCAACTCTTTCTCCAAATTCCAAAATTTCTAAGAGTCTTTCCTTATTCCTCACCGAAAAACTCAGGGTTTTGAGACGGCAGTCTTCAGGGATGTGACAGAAATTTATGATTTTAATATCTTTTTTCTGTACCTGTTTGATTATGTCCTCTTTGGTAAAGCCTTGCATTTCCATTCTGAAGTGTCTCCAATACAAGCTGGTAGAGGAAGTATTATTCTCTGTTTCTCTTATTTTAAATCTCTCATAATGAGACAGGAAGGTGTGGATTTCTCTCTTTGCCAATTCCTAGAAAATCCAGCGGCTTTTGCTGTAAAGCTTTGACGAAAAAAGGAGGAGGTTGATTGTTTATTTTTTCATATTATGGCAACATGTCGTCTGGGAAACTGTCGCGTGCTACGGGTCTTTGGCTCTGGCAGTTAGCATTTGCATAATCAAATGCTTCTTCGCAAGTAACAAGTCCATCGTTATTTGCATCCGCTTCACCAGCCAGCATGCCTTGATCAACAAAGTAGTAGGTGAATTGTCCGTTTTCATATGCACTCATTTCCCATGAAACTTGGTTTTCTTTACATGCCATGCAAATAAGACGGCCATCGCCAGCAAGGTCTGTCATACCGCCGGAGTAGCAACTGTCAAAGTAGAAGAGAATTCGTGAGGACTCGAAGGTGGAGAATTCTTCAGTGAGATCTCCGTCCCAAATATAGTAGCTGGATTCAATCTCCCATGGGATTATGCATTCGTCTTTTCGCTCAGGATCGTTGTCTACGTTACGTCGGCTGGCTGAACCATGTCCGCTGTAAAAGAACACTACTTCGTCGCCAGAATCTTCATTAGTTTTCATCCAATCAATTGCAGCGAGAATACTTGCTTTTTTGGCTTGACCATCAATCAACAGTTGGATATGATTGGAGCTCCAGCCATACACATTGATTAGCGCATTGTAGAAATCTACTGCATCGTCATCACAATAATCAAGGTCGTATTCATCACCTGCATAGTCTGATATCCCTATAATCACTGCCCATCTATCAATGGATGGCGGAGGCTCTGAAACGACTCCGGTTGCTATTTCTTTTGAGGGTTTTCCTGGTTTTGGAGGTTTTCCACGGAACATTTCATAAAGCCCGAGGGACGGCGCGCTTTTTTGTTTGGCTTGCGGCTGAGCATGCACAAAGGCGAACAGGTTTAAGCTTATGGTTGTCGCAAACAACAAAGCAATGAGAAGATTTTTGTTTCTCATTTTGTTTCTCCTAAATATGTTCGCAATAATTTCTTCTGTAACGACTAAAAAACTTTGTGAAGAATAGTTCTATCGGTGTAAAATCTTGGAGATTTGTATAGCAGTTTAAATGGTGAGAATTCGATGACCTTAAGCAGAGTATAATGAGCGAAAAGGAAAAAGCGGGAACATCCCAAATAACGTTTGCTCTTCACTGAGAAATCTGGCTTGTTATCCATTTCGAACATATTGCCAAGATTGAAATAACCTCTATAATAATTGCAAAGCATGTTCTATTTGAGAAAAGTTTGCTGAGTTCATAAGATAAATAAGGGTGTCTGAATTTGCCGTTTAATTACTTCGGAGACGAAGTTGAGATACTGGAACGAGAGGTTGATGGAAGAACTATTAGGGTAAAGTGGGATTGGGGTGGCTTCAAGGACACTGAAGGTTTCCCTGTAGACGGTAACCTTATGAACTGGGTCATCGGGCAGGATCAAGCGTTAGATGAATGCTTTTTATGTTTAGATGAATTGGTGCATAAGCTGAAGCATCTTGAAAAGGCAAAATGGTATGAAAGTTGGAGTAGCCCAGATAATCCTAAGCCCTTAACTAAGAGTGTTACAAGTCCCGGACCTTATCTTCTATTATTAGGCGATCCTGGAACAGGAAAATCATTGCTTGGAAGGGCTCTGGCAGAGAAACTCACTCAAATCTACAAGGATAATGGCATAAAACTCTTTGATGGTTTATGCTGGAAAAACCCTGCTTTACCAAGCCAGCCTAAAATTTCAGTTCATAAAGCTGGTGAAGGAAAAAAAATACTGCGAAAAGAGCAGCGGAGCGAGTTTAAAAGAAAATTCATCACAAAAGTAGGCTTCAAAGCATTACAAATCTTTCTCATATCAATAGGATTGTTTCTCATATCTCTAGGCTTCTACTTTATGTATCAAGCTTGGCAGACATGGAACGTAAACCCAATGTTTCTAGGTGATCCTCTTCAAGAATATTACAACAACAATTTTCTGGATTATCTCATTGGAGATTTTGTTGGTTTGGTGCCCCTAACGTTCTTACCAGGTGGCAGCCTAATTTTCTTCGGCGTCTTTATTGGATGGTTCTCAAAATTGAGTGGTATGGGAGGGCTTAAGGGTATAGGAGGAGCAAAGCAAACAGACGTTCCGAAACTAATTGTGGATAACAGCTCTGGGCATGCACCCTTTATTGATGCAACAGGGCATAGGAGTGCTCAGCTTTTCGGTTCAATAGCTTGGGATCCATATCAGACTGGTGGTTTGGGAACACCTGAACACCAGAGGGTCACCGCTGGAGATGTACATAGAGCGTCTCTTGGCATATTATACATTGATGAGATAAAAAATCTTAACTCAGACGAGGCTGTAACGCTTCTAACCGTGCTTGAGGATGGACAGCTATCCATAACCGTGAGAGATCAATTGCATGGTGGAGGCACAGCTGCAATGGCTGTTTCAACGGAGCCCGTGCCGACCATAACCTTTCTGGTTGGAGCCGGCAACTTTGATAGTATAAACAAGATTCACCCAGCTCTAATGGACCGCATTTACGGCTACGGCAAAGTTGTAAGAATGAATAATGACATGCCAAACACCCTTAAAAACAGACGCAAATATCTCCAGTACATAGCGCAGGAAATTAGCCGTTTCAATCTAATACCTTTCAGCAGACAAGCATGCGAAGAAATTCTGGAAGAAGGTAGACGAAGAAGCAACAAAAACGATGCTTTAACAACGAGGTTCAGACCCTTAATTTCAATTATCAAAACAGCCGCCACCCTTGCAATGAACGAAGACTGCAAAGCTGTCCAAAAAAGGCATGTGAGGGAAGCTATAGAGCACCACTGTAAAACAATTCAAAGGCAAATATTGGAACACGCAATAAACGAAAGAGGCAAAATGCTGGAAATAAAGCCTAACGGAGTCAAACTTGGTCAAATACACGGTCTAGCCGTTGTCAAAGACCCGTACAGCGGAGAAATGACAGGCAGTGTCCTATGCGTAAAGTCTCACATGGCAAAGATAAATGAAATTCCAAGAAGCTACCCATTTAAAGGGTATTACAGCGTGACCGGAGTAGCCAAAGGTCAAAGCTTCATTGCAGACAGCATAGCAAAAGTTAGAAGCGTCATCCTACAGAAATACGGAGTTGACATAGCACAAGACTACTTGACACATATTGACTTCGCCCAGTCTTATGGAGTTGATGGCCCATCAGCAGGCGTGACGATGGCTGTACTACTTTGTTCACTTATTGAGGGTAAGCTGATAAGGCAAGATGTAGCTGTTACTGGAGAAATAAACCTAGGCGTTGGAGATTCCATTCAAATAACTGCTGTCGGTGGTGTTTACGAGAAAATTAAGGCTGCCGAGGCTTGGGGATTCAAGAAAGTGGTTATTCCTAAAAAGAATTATGAACACTCTATCGACGTAAAAGATTATAAAATCCAAGTTGTACCAGCAGCCACCTTAGACGGCTACTTGAGCGAATGCTTGATAGAAAAGCCAAAACTTGAAATCCCAGTGCAAACTTATAAGCGCAAGAAACTCTAGAATTTTCAGGGTTTAAAGGAAAACCGGTTGAGATTCATTTCTAGAACTCTATAGGCAGGATCTACTGATGATTAATGAAGTTGATAGGGCTAATATTCGCAGATGGCGTAGAAGGGGCTTCTATAGTGAAACAGTTCTTGTAAAGCTTCTGCAAAGAAATGGGTACAATGCCGTTCGGGTTCCAGTTAGTAATCCAAGTCTCAGTCCATTACCAGACGTTATAGCTAGAAAAAACCTGCATGTTTATGCTTTCGAGGTTAAAAACGCGAAGTACTACGCCTATTTTCCGAGAAAACAGATTGATAAACTTTTCAGATTTCTCGATGAACTAATACCCGGATCAAAGGAGCGTAAGCATGCAGTGCTCGCAGCACACTTAGGTAAAAAATGGATTTTTAAGCAAATAAAATGGAAAGACTGGAGAGAAAATGAACTTCCGGAAAAAGA
>DAOVQA010000084.1:0-5300 GCA_030628925.1 Candidatus Bathyarchaeota archaeon
AAGTATGTCATCCTCGAACCAGTGGTCAAGGGATGCACCATTATAGATTATCACGTCAGCCTCGTCTACAGCTAAAATATCAGCGAATGACGGCTGCCAAGTGTGCACCTCAGTGTTGTCGGGTATAAGCTGCTTGACGGTTACTTCTTCTCCTCCTATCTCTTGGGCGAAAAAGGCGAGGGGATAGAAACTGGCTACGACTTTTAGCTTGCCACCGTCCATGTCCTTTTGCAGAATCGAATAGTAAGCAGCAGCAACCATTGCAGTTAATACTATCGTGATTGTTGCGATCACAAAGAGCTTCTGGCGTTTGTTCATAGCGCTGTACCTTTTCGTTATTTATTGTGTGCAATAAAGAGTTTATTAAATTTTTGCCGTTTTTTAATAAAACATATTTAAAGCTAAGTATGGATTTTAATAACTTGGTGCGTGATGTGACAGTTATCAGCGTTTCAGTTCCAGAAAAACTCCTAGAGCGAGTGGAGAACTCCATCAGGGAGCAGGGGTTCGCTAGCCGATCCGAGATTGTCCGGCAGGCTTTAAGGACATTCATTATGGAGAGCAGAAGCCTCAGGGAACTTGAGGGAGAAATCGCGGCGTCCATAACAATCATTTACGAACGAGATGCGAAGAAAGGACAGATATCTGAAATACAGCACAGCTTCGGAGATATAATCTCAACCTTTCTTCACGCTCACATAGAGGAAGACTACTGTCTAGAAGTAATCGTGGCAAAAGGAGAAGCAGATACGCTCAGGAAACTAGTGGACGCCTTCCGAACCAACGAGCAGATCACCCAAATCAGGGTCTCCGTGCTAACTGCACCCAAATAACTAAATCCCTGAGAAAAGACAAGACTAGCTTTTCGCTCTCCGACCCTCTCTAAGTTTAGAGACACGAAAGCCATGCGCATATAATCATCTCCACATAGCTTGTACGCTTTGATATCGTAATCTTCGCCTCGTTGGGAGTGGCATTTCCCCCTCATGGTTTATTTAAGAGTTTCTTAGGGTGAACCGAAACAGTTATCGTTGCGCATGTTTTTTTTAAGTGGGGACACGTCCCGATGTGAGGATAAAGCCTCATGAAAGCTGAGAAGAAGCAAATTTGCATTCAGAATGTCGTGGCATCAGCTGCCTTTAATCACTCCGTAGACCTAGGCGCCATAGTCAAAGCTTTTCCGCATGTCGAGTATCGACCGGAAGTTTTTCCTGGACTCGCCTTTAGATTGAAGAAGCCGAAAACATGCACCCTCATCTTCGATACGGGGAGTATGGTTTGCACCGGCGCCAAGTCAGAGAGGGAAGCTAAAAGGGCGATCCGGAAGGTCGCCAGAGAGCTTAAGAAGGCTGGCATAATCATCATCGGAAAGCCTGAGATAAAGATTCAGAATATTGTCGCCTCCGGAAGCCTCGGCAGCCCAATCGATCTTGAAGAATTATGCATGCAAATTCAGGTGGGTGGGAGCCTCATGTATGAGCCGGAGCAGTTTCCAGGCGCAATATATCGAATGGACAGCCCAAGCGTTGTTTTCTTGATATTCTCCAACGGTAAGATCGTGTGCGTGGGCGCCAAGAAGGAGGAAGAAATCTACGAGGCTGCGGAAAAGCTTCGGCAGAGGCTGGAGGAGATGGAGATTCTCTATGAAGAAATGCCTTAAATGTGAAAAGGGAAAGGCTGTGGAGGAGACTTAAGAAAGGTGAAAACAACGATGCACGTGCTGAGGGATATGACAAAGTTTCAACTCTGCATATCTGTCGTGGAAAAACGAGTGAAAGCGGATACGAACACATCAACCAAATCAAAGTCTCCATACTAAAAACACCATAAACAAGCGACAACAAACGTGAATTGGAATACAGGTTTGGGAACATCATCATTGGAAGAGTACTTTACATTTCTTAGGAGCAACATTAATAGCTGTAGTAGCTTATTTACAGAAATTACTGGTATAGTTGGTGTGATTTGCTGTGAACCGAAAAATTGTCTTGCCATTGTTTTTCATGCTTGTTGTTACGCTTTTTTCAGGTGTAGAATTTGCTTCAGCTGAAGGAAACGTTGGCGTCAGTGTTGGGCAGACCGCTGAATACACTTATGCGATCAGTGGAACTGAAAGGGACAGTAATGGCAGTTTAACTACGTCAGTGCCATTCACTGCTGGCTACCTTGAAACGATTACGATTCAAGAGATCTCTGGAACCAATGTTACATTTCAATACGTAAGGGATCTACTTAATGGAACTGAAGAAACAGGCACGTCTTGGGTAAATGTGAGTGATGGAAATGGCACTGGATTTTTCGTTATTACTTCAGCAAACATCAATGCAGGTGACCTGTTATATCCAGATTGGACAAATGAAAATCAAACTTCTGAAGGTGCTCCCTTTGTAAACGAAACTATTCTTATGACGTATGGGGACACAACCATAGAAGCTAATCATCTAAATTATACGTACACGGTTGAGGACCAAACTTATTCTGAGAATTATTATTGGGAAAAATCGACGGGGTTAATGGTTAAATGGACTCTGAGTGGCTCAGAAGTTGTTGAAGATGACGCGATAGAAACTTTGAGCATTCATTTTCAGAAAGTTGGTTTACAGCAGGTATTCTATCCGTATATTGATAGCAAGGACTATCCGGTGACGGTGGACAGCGACTCCGCTATATTAGGGTTTGAGTTCAATCAAACAGAGAGAAACCTGAGCTTAAATGTAACAGGTAAAACTGGAACATCTGGCTTCTGTGATGTTATAGTTCCTGACAGTTTGCTTTGGGGCACGTTCTCCTTGAAGATGGATGGATACTCATTAGTGGAAGGTGATGACTACAGCCAAACACATAACGGAACACATTACACTTTTCACATCAGTTACATTTACAGCACGCACACAATCGAAATAGTAGGCTCCGATGCCATACCCGAGTTTCCAGCATTCGTGATTATGTCATTATTCATGACAGCAACATTACTGGCAGTTATACTCTACAGAAAACGGCTTCGTCACCTTCCAACACTCTAATCTCCCTTTTGATTAATCACCAAACTAATAATAACATTCCAAAAACGTTTGAAACGACGTACCGCATATTTTTTAAACATCAACACAGAAAATTTACCAAAAGTGATAATAGTGGCTTTTGATTTGGAGGTTCCTAATTTTTCTAGATATCCGCGCTTCTCCAGAGTTCTAATTCTATGATTAACCACCGAATATTTTGTGTATCGTAGTCCCTTTCGTTTTCTCACTGCTGTGCAGATATCCCATATTACATGTGTGGAATTTTGGCAAGATTTATCTTGTTAAAAGTTTTCTTAAAAGGTTGCTAAGGTGACGTGTTCTTGGAGATTGTAGTTATTGGAATGGGGTATGTGGGGATTCCGACAGCTGCATTGTTGGCTAGTGTTGACGGATTCAATGTTAAAGGAGTCCAAAGGCTATCTAAACGCTCAGGTTGGAAGATCGATTATCTAAATCAGGGCAAATGTCCTATTGAAGGTGATGAACCAGGATTATCTGAACTTATCGAATCGGTCGTGAAAAACGGATTATTCAGAGTTACTGAAGACTTTTCGGTATGTAGAAGTGCTGATGTACTTCTTATTGATGTTCAGACACCAGTTGATGAACTCCACATTCCCCAATATGCTTCACTAAAAGAAGTCACATGTAATATTGGAAAATATATGAAAGAAGGAGCAATGGTCATTATCGAATCTACCGTAGCACCTGGAACCACTAACTACCTTGTAAAGCCTATCCTAGAGAACACCTCAGGAATGAAGGCGGGCCAAGACTTCAACTTGGTTTATTCATATGAACGCGTTATGGTTGGCAGACTGCTTCATAATTTGAAGCACATGCCTAGAATTGTAGGAGGGTATACTCCCAAGTGCACAGAACGTGGGATCGAATTCTACAAGAACATATGCGTTGCCGAAATATTTCCCACAGATTCTCTTACAGCTGAAATTGCTAAAGTAACGGAGAACACCTACCGGGATGTCAATATTGCATTCGCAAATGAAGTTGCATTAATCTGTGAGAGTCTTGGTGTTAACGTGTATGAAGTTAGGTGTTTTGTGAACTCCTTACCTTATGATCCATCTAATCCTTCAAAAAATCCCTATAGGATGATGCATACACCCGGTGCAGGCGTTGGCGGTCATTGCCTCCCCAAAGATCCATGGCTTTTAAAATCTTGTATTGATCAATATGGTAACTTCAAATTCACACCAAAAATCCTCATCGAAAGCCGGAGAATCAACGATTTTATGTCTCTACATATGAAAGATCTGATCAAAGAAGCTTTATCTGAAAAAGGAATGGCCCTCAATGAAGCAAGAATATGTCTATTAGGTTTTGCATTCTTAGGAGATTCTGATGACACCAGAAACACGCCAGCGTTGCCATTATTCAACTCTCTTGCTGGCCATTGTAGGGAAGTGGTGATACACGACCCTTTCGTTAAAGAGTTCGAAAAAATCCCTATTGTCCAAGACTTAGCAGAGGCCATCAAAGGGAAGGACTGTATAGTGGTCGTTACTTCTCATAGTGAATATAAAAGCATACGCTTGGACTGGCTCAAAAAGAATATGGCAACACCCATTATAATCGATGGTAGAAACCTTTTTGATTCCAAAGAGTGCGAGAAAGCCGGCTTTTCTTATCGAGGAATAGGCGTAGGAAACAAAAGGAGAATCCAGTAATGAAAATTAATGTTGGCGTCTTAGGTTGTGGATCTTGGGGAACCAATCAGTTCATGTTCTATATGATACCAGATAAGTGAGTGACTGGCAGTAAGTGATTTACTATGTTAGTCTATATCTAGCAACTCTCAGTTTCAGCATTATGGATCTACTAAAAGAGAATCTGCCAATAACTTCTGCTAGAAAATACTTTAATTTCTTGTATCACATTTTCTCGGTTCACTAATACATAACGCAAACCGTCGACTGCATAATCGTTCCCTTTAGCCTCTTCGTTAATCTCCATCAATTCGCTGATCAAATCAACACACCCAGAGTTCACGAAGAGTCTAGGTTTACCATGCGCATGGGTTTCAATATTTCTTGTTTGGCAGAACATATACTAAGCACCAATCGTATGAAGGGGATAGTCAGTGGTTGTTTAGTTTGGTAAAAATGAGAGTTTTGTTTTTGGAGCATCAGCCTTGCATAAGAGCTTTGAAGTATGCTCAGGGATTCAAAAATAAATTTGGGGATGAAATCGAAGTCTTTTTTGCATATTTAGGTAGAACTTTAACTGAATTTTATGGTTACGGAGATGAACTCTTCA
>DAOVQA010000156.1:0-3522 GCA_030628925.1 Candidatus Bathyarchaeota archaeon
AATCACTCAGAAGAGACGTACTGCTGGAATCCGCATCATCAGTGAAGACTTGAACTTTCATTTAGACCCTGGACCTGGAGCCTTGGTTCACTCGATCAGTGAAGGCTTAAACCCTCAGAAACTCAACGCTGTTTTTGTTTTCCACTGTCATCCAGACCACTACACGGACGCTGAAGTCCTAATAGAAGCTATGACCAAAGGCACAACGCGCGCGCGAAGGTATAAGCACATACTATGAAGGTGTAAGGCTTCTAGTATTATGTGTGATGAGACCTGCTGGAAAACCTTGGAAAGGACATATGACAACAAACGATGCGATAAGACTGATTGAAGAAGTACGTCCGGAACAAGCTGTTATGACACATTTTGGAATGCAGATGATATTTAAAGGACCAGCAAGGGAAGCAAGACTAATTGAAAAAGAAACTTGGCTTCCTACAATTGCTGCTACGGATAGAATGCAAATAAAGCTTGGAGAAACAATAAATGTGCAAAAAACATGCGATAGCGGCAAAGCTTAAACGATTTTCTCTAAAAGAACGGAGCCGTTCAGTTTTCTTTACAATGCTAATTCGAATCCGCAGCAGGGCATAATTTCTTTTGGATGATATTTCTTGACTATAGACTCTAATTCAGTTTCCGGCATTACATGTACATACATCTCAACCGTGTGCATTCCATCTCTATCGAAGACTCTTAGTTTTTCACGGCTGTCTATGAGCACTTGATGATATTCAAAGAATTTCTTAAACCCATATTTTTCATAGAATTTCCAAGCGTTTTGTTCAATGCTCCAAGCTTCTAACCGTTTCATTCCGAGCTTCTTGCCACGAACTATTCCTGCGTTTAAAAGGTCAGTTCCGATGCCTTTTCTTCTAAATTCAGGCAGTACTCCAATATCCCAGACCATTCCGTTTCCATCCGACTTCTTGTAGCAGATGCTTCCCTGAGTTTCCTCCAGTTCAATATCCAAGAAACCTATGATTTTCCTGTCAAATAGTCCCACTAACTCGATCGATTTTCCAGAGTACTTCGGTTTATTTCGTAACAGCCTTCTTTCGTTCGAATCAAAATACACTAGAGCATGACATTTTAACCATTCCTCCTCAGCTTCAACTCTGTATTCCCGAATGATTGAATTCACCAAATCACCTGCCAACCAAGACATCGAAGTATATTCAGCTGAATTTAGGGTTTATGCAATGAAACTATGACAAAACTGCAAAACCTACGTAAGGGTTATTTTAGTTGAGCTGAGTATTATCCGTGTAAGGATGTAGAAGTGTATGCGGCTTGTGCTTCGAGTAGGCGGTTCGATTATAGCTTCGCCGATTAATCCAGTTTTGATCAGTGAATACGTGAACTTGTTGAAGGTTTTGAAAAAGCTGGGACACGAAGTGGCTGTTGTTGTAGGCGGCGGAACCTTAGCAAGAGAATTTATCCGCGTTGCAAAGGACCTAGGATTAGATGAGAAGGCTCAAGATACAGTTGCAATTTCTATTTCAAGAATTTTCGCCCAACTTTTCCTCCAAAAACTAGGAGAACTAGGTTGTGAGGAAGTGCCGCTGAAGATCGAGGATGCTGTCAGATGTTTATGTCAAGGAAAAATCGCAGTTATGGGTGGTTTAAGACCTGGCATGACCACGGACACGGTGGCAGCGTTGATTGTTGAACAAGTAAATGCTGAATTACTCATCAAAGCCACAGATCAAGAAGGTGTCTACGATAAAGACCCTAAAAAGTATGCGGATGCGGTTAAGCTTGAACAACTGAGTTTTCAGGATTTATCCAAGGCATTCGCTGAAAACAAACACAAGGCGGGAATACATCAGATTCTCGATCCAGAAGCAGTTAAGATTCTTAAGAAAGGAACAGTAAAGATTGTTATTGTAAATGGATTTAAGCCTGAAAATGTTTTATCTGCTGTTAAAGGAGAAAAAGTTGGAACACTAATCAAATAATGTTTTCTAAATGTGTCTTCTCTGACATAGCGTAACATGTCTAAGGAAGATGATATGTATGACCACCTTGTTGTTGAAACAGCAAATCTAAAAAAAAACTACATGCTTGGAATAGCTCCGGTAGATGCTCTAAGAGACGTTAGCTTGAGAATTGAAAAGGGTGATTTCGCGCTAGTAGTGAGCGTAGTCTTTGCACTCTACCCTGCTTGGCGAGCTTCAAAACTTAAACCTGTAAATGCTTTAAGATACAAATGAGATGATTCTTTAGGGAGGCTTCCGCTTTGAAGAGAGTTTACCCAAATCAACCAATTGTGGGCGTAGGCGCAGTCATAATCTGCAGTGGCAGAATCTTGCTCGAGAAAAGGGAAAGTGAGCCCGGAAAAAATAAATGGACTATTCCCGGCGGCATAGTGGAACTAGGTGAGAGTGCAGAGCAAACTGTGATAAGGGAAGTTAAGGAAGAAACTAACCTTGATGTTGAACAACCCGAACTCATTGATGTTGTCAACTACATAACTGCGGATAGAGATGGCCGTATAAAATATCATTTTGTCATAATTGATTACTTGACGGACCTTAAAGGTGGAACTCTTAATGCTGCGGATGACGCTGCAGAATTAAGGTGGGTCATATTAGACGAAGTGGAAAACTTTGATCTAACGAGGAGTTTCAGAGAATTCTTCCAAAAGAACAAACAGAAACTGGAAAAGCTTAGTTCATGTCTTTGAAGAATAGCCTTGTTTCTCCCATAGTCTTAATATCTAACGCTCTAACCTTGACAACTATTGGGAAGTCTTTAACAACTTTTCCAAGCACTAGACAGTGACGTGGAGGCAAGTCTTTAGCAATGGATTTAACTGTTTCAGCATCCACTCTGGCTGCACGTGAAACAGCTTCCAAATCATGTTCGTTTGTGAAGTTTAAGAGAAATATGTTGTCTGCTTGGCGGTATATGTTTTCACGAATTGTGTTGGGCTGGTTTGTAACGAAAGTTGTGAATATCCCAAGATGACGCATGCGTGTTACAATGTCGTCCCAATAAGTTTCGCGTAAGTAAAGGTGAGCTTCCTCGGCAAAGAGAAAGACAGCCTTAAGCTTCCAGCTTCTCAATAACTGAACAAGGTTCCCAAGCAAATATTCAACAACTATTTGGCGATCAATCGAAGAAGTATTTCGCAAGTTTATTACAATGACACCGCCTTCCTTCTTGGCCTTAAACAGGCTTTCTTCAAGAAGCATGGCTTCGGCGATGTTGTCAGTGAAAAAACCAGAATTGAGTAAGGTGTAGTAGCGCGAGAAAAGGGCGTCTCGGACAAAATTGTTGCAACTCCAGTTGCGTATGACTTCACCTAATTCGTGGAGATTAAGGGTGCCTCTTTCTTTTAGGGATCGCCAAATGCGTCTGAACTCGCGAGCAGATGTGCCGGGCAGATGTAGCGCGTGAATAAGAATGTTTAACAAAACATGCAAGTGCAGTTGCTTTAGGGCTACTTTGAAGTTTCGAGAAGGCGTCAAAACATGGATCTTGTTGCTGTAGGTATTTCTTTTTCCGTCGGATGTC
>DAOVQA010000078.1:0-5661 GCA_030628925.1 Candidatus Bathyarchaeota archaeon
AAAAGCCGGGATAAAAGGATTGATTGTGCCAATAGAAGACTTCACTGAAGTTCCATCCGGTCTAAGAAAGCAGCTAAAAGAGAGATGTCAAGAACTGATTTTGGAAAATGCGTTTCCAAAGCCTTTCTGCTCATTAGAACCAGCAGAAGATAAACCAGTGATTTCAAGATTTGTAACTGAACTGAAAGTAGGGCGACCCTCATTAGAGATTTCAACCGCAAGAAGAGACAAACACAACGTTATAGGCTCTGTGATTATTAGGAGAAGTGCTCCGTGCGGCTCAACATGGTATGTGGCAAAAAAACTCATAGGAGTGGAAACAAAAAGGGAAATCCTCTATGATGCGATAGCAAAAGCCCACCATAGCTATCCCTGCACCGCAACAATGAGCGTAGACCCAGAAGCAAAAGAGCCAATACTTCACATTGGAGGATACATAATACGACAAGAAGTTGAGAAAGCGATAGAAGAGGGAAGGAAGTTTAAGAGATAGAAGCTTGAAGCTTTACTAGCCTTTCCAATCCAGAAGTCTTTTGTCACTTCAGCTCTTCTGAACACTTTTTTTTGCCAAGGTTTCTCCAAGTTTCTTGCAGGCTCTCAGGTTCTCTTCGGTGGGTTCTCCTTGAGAGACTATACCATCCATCACCTTCTCCAGTCTGAAGGAAGAAATCATCCTTTCCAAGCTTAATAGAGCAGAGTTACTGGCTCCACCGCCTGAAGTGAAGGCTGCACTCGGTTTGCCCTCCACCTTTTCTCTTATGCTTAACGCTTTGTCAAAAAAGTCCTTCATCAATCCAGCCATATAACTGAAGTAGTTTGGGGAACCGAAAGCTACAGCATCACAAGAGATTAGATCGTTAACTGTTGCATAGTCAACACGCTTCATTTTGGCTGAAGCTCCCTCAACACTTTCAACGCCTTCAGCAACAGCGTTTGCTAAAGCTTCAGTTCTACCTGACCTAGAATAATACAAAACCAGCACTTCAACCATATCAAATCCTCCCACATCATACCTCAGTTTACCATACAATATAAATTTAATCCACCTGAACAACAAGGCTAGGCTGATATCAGTAGAACGGAGGGTATCGCGAGCAAGGCTTTCAGTATAGCTGCAAGCTTCACACTCACATGCTTGGAGTCCTCCTAGATTGGTAGAAGCTTGACAGCTACATCCCCCTCTTTCTATGATTTTGTACGCTCTGAGATTTCTTTAAATAGAAACGACAAAACCCCAAGCCTGAATACTCTTCTTCAAAGCTTGAAACCGGAGAACGCGCGCGCAAGACTAAACTCATCGGAGGAAACAATCCTGTGTGGATTCCAGAGTTCCCACCCTTCCTCATTCTACCACTATTCATGCTAATAACACTACTAGCGATCATAGTCTACCGAAGTAATATCTTGAATATAGATTCATGTAATTAACACCACTTGGATTGAGAATCTACAAAAAAAGGCTTTAAACGTACGCCAAAGAAAAATTAAAAAGCTAGAAGAGAATCCACAAGTCAGCGGAAACCCTGAACACGGGTGAATCCCGGAAGAAACCCGCCAAACTTTTCATCAAGCCAAAAGAGATTAGATACCGATCAACATGTTCTCTAAATAATTGGTGCGTGTGTAGCATCTGACGAGGGTTGTAGCGTAATGGGATCAAGAACTATTGTTGAGGAGGAAAAGATTCAGGAGACAATTAAGGATGTTCCTGAAGACTCGTTCACGGTTCTTGATTTCATAGATGTCTTCAGAGATGTGTACCCTGAAGATTGGAAAGAGCTTGTTGAAAGATTTGGGCTTTTCGGAAGTAAAAGAAGATACACTGTAACGACTTACTTTTCAAATAGGCTTGATGTATATTCGCATAAACCTCACTCAATACTTGTTCCGTTTGAAAGATACAAGAAGAACGAGCTTAAGGATTATCGAAGAACTACCAAAGAAGAAAAGAAAGTTTTTGGAAGCCCTTGGATTGCCGTCTTCAAAAAGAAACTTAGAAAGTAGAATGTTAAGTGAAATGCATCCGCCTTTCCAGTTTTCAGGATTTTCATCATAAGGGTTGAATCCCTCCCAGCCGCTTTCTAGTGTTATGTGCAGCACTTGCGTGAGAATTGTCATTTGGGTTTCCAGATGCTAATGAAAAAACTCAACCAAAACGTAAAGCTGATTTGTTTGATAGAAAGCTATTTACATGCCGGTTTAGGCACAATTAGACATTCAGTGTTTTGAAGGAAGTGTGGGTTTGGCTTCAAAAGTTGCCATAGTCAAGTTTGACGAAAACGAAGCTGAATCATTAAAGGAAGCCCTCAGCTTAATCGGCGGAATAGGTGATTTGAATACTCCTGAGAGAACAGTTGTTGTTAAAGTCGGCGTTTTCAGTCATAAAGCAGATAATCATACATCTTTCAGCTTTGTAAAAGCCATAGTTGACAGCTTCAACAAGGCTCCAAAGATTTTCTTAGCTGAGTCAGACAACTACCGAGGAACAGGGTTAGAAAGACTTCAAATCTGGAAGGAGCTTTTCAATGAACGAACTGCACCATTCAACCTTTCAGATGAAACAAATATCCGGAATGTGACACTTGCTGACCAAGAAATGAAGTTATCTAACATTCTCTTTAAACCTAACGTGTTAGTGGACACACATATATTGCGCACCTTTGAGAGAGGAAGCATTCTTAAAAATCTGTTTGGATGTATTCCAACATCAAAGAAAAGGAAGTTTCACAAGATACTTGGTCCACTGCTCGCGGATATTTACGACGTAATAGGAGGAGTAGACCTAGCAGTGCTAGATGGAACATATTTTTGGCACGGCGCGGGTGATACACCTGTAAGAATGAATGTGTTATTGGTAGGGAGAGATGCTGTTGCTGTGGAAACTGTCGGAGCGACTCTCGCCGGTTTGAAGCTTGAAAAAATGCCTGTGCTGCAGGAATTTGTCAAGAGGGGATTAGGAGAAGGAGATTTGAGAAATATTGAGATTTTGGGAACTACCCTTGATAGCCTTAGGAAAGAATTCGTTTCAGCTGCAAAGACTCGTAGGAAAACACGTTCAAAGCGTAGAGGACCCCAAACTTGGGGTGGGCGTTCATATCGCATGATGGAAGGCTTGGTTAAAGAAGGATTTTTCAAGCTTCCTAATAGAAGAACAAGAAATGACGTTGCTTTGGCGTTGAAAGCCAAGGGGCTCTCAACAGAAGGTAAGGAGAACAGAATAGCGAATTCTCTTAGTCGAAGAGTCAAAAAAGGAGTTCTGAAGGCAGCTAAGGGTCCTGATGGATGGGTTTACTGGTCAGAATAAGCCAATCTTCATACTGCACTAGCACTATTTGAAGATAATGTGATCAAACATCAAAGAAAAAGGGGATTTTGGGAGATGCCTCCACTGGAGTATTAGTCCAAACTAGATTACACCTCTGTGTGTGCGCATTATTGGATATGATGAAAATTGACGGGAAATCCTATCAAACCCCCAAAAAGGGTGAAACAGCAAAAAGACGATTGCTAACCATGTTAAAAAGTTGTGCCAACCTTGGTTTTTCCACAGTTTTACATAGGGACGATGGTTCACTATTTCAGAAATGAGGAATGAACTGATGGAGAAAACTATGGATGATTCTGACAAAATTCCGAAAGCAGGGATCTCATTCCAAAGCTTAATTCTTAAGAAACTCGCCTGCTACGGAGAAAACCGATAAAGGCACCAGGTCAAAAGACTGCAATCATGTGATACAACATATCGCCTAGGATTTATACGCGCACCTTCATAGTCACAACTCGTGACCACTGCATGTGAGTTGCCTTTTAATTCTGCGAAACCAACAATTGGATTAGAGTGAAATCGATGAAACAAGAGCTTAGGTTTGGGATTGTAACGCTTCAGCATCTTCCGTGGCAAAAGGAAGTGGAGCGCTGTCGATTCATTGAGAATCTGGGTTTTGACAGCGTTTGGCTTGCTGATCATTTTGTCAATTATTTTCAACCAAATGCTCCATGGTTCGAGTCGTGGACAATGTTGGCTGCTTTAGCTAGCCACACTAGCCGCATCAGAATTGGAACATTGGTCACTTCAATTGCTCTACGCAACCCAGCTGTTCTAGCTCGCCAAGCACTAACTGTTGATCATATCTCAAACGGCCGGTTAGAACTCGGTCTCGGCGCAGGTGCTCCTGGCGACATAGATCCCGTCTACTCAATGATAGGAATTGAAGACTGGAAGCCAGCTGAGCGAGTAGCTCGTTTCCGAGAAGTAGTGGAGATCGTTGATAAGTGTCTCCGGAACAGAGTCACGAGCTACAACGGGCAATACTACCAACTCAAAGACGCTGTCATGGTTCCTCCGCCTGTTCAGCAACCTCGACCTCCCATTACAATTGGAGCGATGGGACGACGTATGCTTAAGCTCGCGGCAAAATACGCTGACACATGGAACTCCTTCGGAGATGAAGAATGGGGAGCACCACCAGAAAGAGTTGTAAAGAATACGCGCCGCCGCAACAAGTTGCTTGATGAGTACTGCAGAAAAATCGGCCGTGATCCTACAACTCTTCGACGGTCTCTGCTGATGTTTGGAGCAGAAGCAGCAACGGTATTTCGCTCGACAAAAGACTTCGAGGAAGTTGTTGCACGCTACCGGGAAATCGGAATAACTGAGTTCATATTTTTCTACCCCCATACCGAGGAACAGATCCCTACCTTCAAAAGAATAGCTAAAGAGGTTATTCCAATGATGCGGTGACTGCAAGCCAGAGCCGCAGTATTAGGCGCACGCTCAGAAAACCTTCTTTTTTCTTGTCGTCACTGAAGCTTTGTTACTTGGGCTATCTCCTCTGGCTACGAAGCGCGCGCTAGAAAAAAATGGAAATCGGATACTTCAGAGACTAAGCCACATTGCTTAACAGTATACCCGCTAGAGCCGCCCCCCCTACGTTTTTTTTGGCATACAAATTGTTTCACTGTGCACTCAACGCAGTTGCGGGATTACGCCGATTTAGGGTTTCAGCATTCTCTCCGTTTTCTCAACTCTTTCTAATCTCTTGTTCCTGTCCAGTTTATCATTTCCAACGCCGTCAGTAGGGGAGGAATTGAAACAGCAGGTTGTTGCCAGTTGGTGCGGTCGCCGGGATTTGAACCCGGGTCGTCGGCTTGGGAAGCCGATGTCCTAACCAAGCTAGACTACGACCGCATTAATAACACAAATACATTGAAAAAATTCGCTTTTAAATTTGCTATCGCTTTTAAGAATATCCGCATATGTGCTTCACATCTGTTATGCGCGTGTCATATCAGCTGTATGTTGCAGGTGAAAGCGGATCTGGCTCGCCCCCACCAGCGTACACACATTCTTCAGATATTCCAGCTATATTGCTCAGCGCGGAGCAATTAACCATAATCCACCTGGCTCTTTCCAATTCCTAGCCTCCAAATTCACTTTGGCGAGTAGACACGTGTCAGACAAAACCTTCTAGCATCAAACGTTCAAAAAATAATTCTACAGCAAAAGATTAATTCTAATGAAATGCACATTCACTTCTAAACTACAAGGAGAACAATACAAATGAAAGCTGATGAGTCAAACACGTTTTTTTGGCAGGGAAACGAAGCATGTGTTGAAGGCGCCTTAGCTGCTGGCTGCCGATTTTTCGCTGGATACCCAAT
>DAOVQA010000091.1:0-5016 GCA_030628925.1 Candidatus Bathyarchaeota archaeon
AGGAGCATCTGGAGTTGGCTCCTACTCCACAGCAGTATGAGGTTGTTTTGAACAGAATCTACGATTTGATGCAGGAATATAAAGGGAAACTCAGCGTTAACGTGTACTGTCCCTTCTTTGCTCGCATCGCAAAAGAACGGGGAATGCCTGACTTTGATTACTGGTTCAACAACGTGTTTCTTGGTCAATGCTTCATTGGCGGCAGATATATTGGTCTGCTGGAAAATGGGGATAGTCGACCTTGCGGCTTTAATGAAGGTTACCGTATGGGCAACATCAAAGACAAGTCGATGAAGGAAATCTGGACTGACATGCAAACATCAGAATTCACTCGTAAGCTCAGAGACCGAAGTAACCTGAAGGGCAAATGTGGTGTTTGCGAATACCGCGAAATTTGTGGTGGCTGCCGAACCAGAGCAGAAATCTACACAGGAGACCTCTTCGCCTCTGACCCAGCTTGTGGTTACATCCCTAAAATTTTACGTACACAATAATGCATGCAGCGTCCAATGATGGCTTTATCTTTTTGTTGTATAGACGACTGATCTGCCGTTATCATAGATTTTATCTAAGGCAGGAGTTGCCTCGATGTTCGATGCAATTTGTTGAGTATCAACGGCTACGAATTTAATGTTGTGTTCCTCGATGTAGGTTCGGAAGTCCCTTCCTTGAACTGGCAAATTCGTCTGTGAATCGAATTGATGCTTCAAATCTGAGGTTGTCCACCGTTCAATCTCTTCATGCTCGAAGGCGTAAGCAAGTATGGAGAAAGAGATTTCTTGGTTTTCGCCCTCAGCTAAATCACCGAGTTCATATTGGAGTCTCAGGGCGTCTATGAAGTGATTATTTAGGGCGCCGAGGTTAAACCTGTCTGGGTGTTCGTCAAATTGGAAAGCGGTTAATATACCGTTTTGTGTATCGAGTATCGCTACAAGTTTTTCGTACAATAGATCTGAGCCTTCTACTAATGCCCATTTTTCACGCGTGTTTATGAAAGTGGCGTTGTCCCATGGGTTCTGCCATTCAAGAACTCCGGGGACAAGTGCCTCCTTGAAATCGAGAGAAAACTCAAAAAAATTGTTAACTGCCAGTTTGACGCTTGCTAAGTTTTGGTGAACCTTAACATTCCATTCAATATTGATCACAGAACTGCTGCTTGAAAATGTAACAATTTTTTCTACCGTGAAGTGTTCGTGGACGTACTCAGAAACCAGTTGTGCTTTGTCAGTGGAGTTCTGTTTCCAGTAAATGTTTTCAACAGTTTCGGAGAGGGGAACCGTCACTTCTTCTCCGAGAGGATCAACATAGGCAACGTTGACTTGGTTGTTGGCGATAGTTAGAGCCTTAGTCCAAATGTTGAAAATTGAAACGTATATTGCCTGACCAGCGCTTGAGCTTATCGGATTAAACTCTCGTGTGAGCGTGAGAGAGTTTTCTATTTCATAAAAGCTGTACAATATTGCTTCTGCAACTATGCTTCTTGAGTAAAGAGGATCCGTCTCTTGTGTTGTGTTGTGATCTGAAAAGATGTAAAACCATGATCCTGGGCTTCTTGTAGTAATCACTGTGCCGTCCGGAACTGAATGCTGCTTTACCCATATGCCCGATTTGTAACTGGAGATTGGTGCTCTCTCGTAAAATTGTGGATAAGCTTCGATTATTTGAAGAAAGGCAAGAGCTTGGATAAAGAATAAGGAAAAGATTAGCGCCATAGTGAGAATCTTGGTAGCGTTTACTATGTTACTTTTTTTTGCGATTTTCGGAATTACCTTTGATTCTAGGAATGCGAGTGAATTTTTGATAATATAATATACTGTTACGCCGGAAAGAATGGCTATTGGTGTGGCAAAAAAGTAAACGAAGCGGTGGTATGGTAAGTAAATTCCGAAGAGATATAGCTGAGATAAAAGGAAGGGAACGGCAAGCCAAAAAATAATCAATATCGAGGATTTCAAGGCTTTTTTCTTCTTCAGTAAAATGAAAGTCAGGGGGATACCTGCTGAAGCTAAGAAAAGGGTTGCTCCAAGGTTTTTGATTAGAGAATCAAATGTAACTGCGGAGATGTGATAGATGTTCTCTTCCATCGAGAAAAAGAGGTGTTCTATAATAACGTCAGCATATTCAATTATCATCCTTGCATACCACGCCATCAGAGCTAAGCCGCCACCCACAATCACGGCGAGAAAAACTAGGATTTTTCTTTTCGATCCGATAGTGCTGACTAAGAATGCGGGAACAAACATCAGAACGAAAACGAAAGTGGCAAGCTGATGGGACAATACGATTGTGAAGGTTCCCAGAAACAGGAGGAATGTTTTAACCGAAAGTCCGAAGTCCTTGTTCAATATGTAAAAAATAAAGGCAATGTATGCTAAACCCAGAAAGTTTGCGTAGCCTCCCCAAAAAATCATCTCAAAAAGTGGAATTGACAGAATCGTGAAGACGGCTGAAGCGACGGCAACGCCTGTCCCAAAAAATTTTCGACTCAGCAAATACGTGGACAACAGGATTAGCACGTTGAGGGTTGCAATCAACAGTTTTATGAGAAAAGCTGCAACCATGACGTCAAGGGTTCCTGCCAAAATTTGGAGCATAGCTGCGATGGTGTGAAAGAGGGGTGGGTACCATGCGACTTCGCTGTAGCTGACTCCCTCATCCATTACTATCCTCGTTGTTTTTCCTAGATGTACCGCTGGGTCGTTTCCGGGGAGAACCCCGCTTGTGGACATCTGGTGAACTGTAACAACGAAGAGGGTGGAGGCGGCTATTAGGACGAAAACCAGTTCAATAGTGGATAGCCTTAGCTTTTGCACTAGTTATCCTCCAAAGCGGCATGATGTAATATGACTAGTAATGTCAGCATATAAAAACATCCAGTTTTAATCTGTGGATTATTTACCAAGGAGGATTCTGTTAACCATCAACTAAACCCTGCTCTAGTACAAACTTCTACCCGCATCATAATATATCCACATTCAGAAATACATCAGTTTTCCCAGCATTTCTGCGCAAGAAACTTCCCTTTTAAGATGTGTCATCTCTTGCTTCGTAAGGTTGAAGTCATGAAGCATCTGTTTTGTGATTGCTGCGGCGATGCAGTCAAAGCTGTATATCCATGCAAATTCGTTTTTCATGACGGTTTAACCTGTGACTTCAATATCTGCTTAACCTGCATGGAGAATGGAACCCTGAAAATAAACCTTAAACGAAAGCGGCTAGTTTCTCGAATCCTTCTCAAATTATCAAAGAAACGGTAACTTTCATGAAAAAGGGCACATGCAGGAAACGTTCAGGAATAAGAACAGTCTGTTCTAATCCATGGAACTAAATTGTGCCCCATTCATAAAGGAACCTGTCCGCGGGGTGAAAGAGTTGCCGCATTCAATAAAGCATGTAACTGTTAACGAGTTAAATGAGCTAGTGGAAGCTATTGCATGTGTGAATCCAAAACCATGTTGCTCATAGAAACAGCTTCAGGTTTTTGTTTCATTTTACTACCTGAAAAACTGCGACGTTTCCGCCTTTGAACACCAGCCGAAACTTGGGATCCTCCGAAAATTTCAAATAAACATTCTGATCCCGGCACACCACATAAGAAACATCATATTTCTCAATCATCTCAATGTAATCCCATGCGATGAGCGGATCGAGGGTTACCGTTTCTAGGGAAGAATTAGCGAGTCTACGATAGGTTTCTTCAACTTCGTCGGGGTAGCTCAGGTCTTCAGCGTCAAAAACGCCTACTAGCATTTTGATGTTTATGCTGCGTTTCCATGGATATCTATACAACAGTTCGACCTGACTCGTGTTCTCTTTTTGTTTGATCTCTACGGGGATGTCTCCTTTGAAGATCACCTGTCCACACACTCTCTGATATGGATCATAAAATCCAAACATCGATGGCGAGTGATATGTTGTCACGTTGCCCTCTCTGGTGTAAATTTTGAACCAAATATTGTAGAGGTTAGTTTGAAAATCTTTGACCTTTATGTCATATGAGAGCTCAGCGAATCTTACTCCTTGCTGAACTGTCAATGTTTTGTTAACCTTGAACAAATCGTTTTCAAATAGTGCTGTCATGACTGTTAAGTTTTCGTCTTTCGATATTGTAGGAGTTTCAACCATTTCAATGTCTGCCAATGTTATGCTTCCATCGGGTATTCTTCCGTAATCATGAGTCTCATACCAAAAATTTATCCCTTTGTCTTGGAAACTAAATAGCGAATAAGGTTCTCCGCTCCACGTTTCTATGCTGAACTCAGGGTTGTGACGCGACAGATATGGTCCATCATCTCTAACTTGGATTAAGCCGTTGTCAATGTAGTAGTCAGTGTTAAGGAGAAGTCGTGCTGATTTGGCAACCTCCAGCTCATGAGAATACAATAGGAACTCCAAACCAGCTGCGCTAAGGGTAGTTCTTTCGCCAATTCCAGAGAGCCACCACCCGTAAAGGTGATCGGCGACGAGAACAGAAGATTCTGGGGTGCTGTTTTTTATCCACTCCAGTGCGGTGGCTTCAGGCTTCTGTATTGTCGTATAAAAGCCAACCCGGTCCATGGCTTCGTGTGGAAAGATAGACCATAGCGAAGCAATAATGAATGTGAAGATGATTGCAGTAGAAACTGTTACAGGGAGTGCTTTTTTGATTCTGTTCCATTTGATTCTTGAGGATTTCTTGATTGCGATTGATGTGTAGCGGAAAAGATAGAATAACCCTGCTGATATTATTATGATTCCGGGGAAGTCGATGAAGTACATAAATCTTGAGTAGTCAGTGAATATGCCAAAAATGTATGCTTGGGTCATGACTATGGGCACAAGAAACCATGCTACCAGCAGCAGGCTCCCGCTGTCAACGTATCTTTTTCTGGATACTTTTAACATGAAAAATGTTGGGATGAGAACAACAATTAGCGTCAAGATTATGCTTTCGACGGAGCGGTTTGCGAGGATTAGGTTTCTGTTATCTTCTATTCCTCCCAAGAGGGCTCCTTCCGATGAAGCGCCCATATAGAA
>DAOVQA010000114.1:0-4082 GCA_030628925.1 Candidatus Bathyarchaeota archaeon
AAGCAGTTTTATGTTTGGATGGCGAAAGCATTCTATCATTTTTGGAGCAAGTATGCATATGGAACAGTCCATGGTTGGGAATGTCTTATCAAGCTGCGCCATTCGCCCTCCAATGGTTGGGGATTTCTCTACGAGATAAACTGTGAGTCCTCGGTCAGCCAGATCCAAAGATGCTTGCATTCCCGCTATGCCTCCGCCAACCACAAGCACAGTATTATTACCCAAAGTCAATTCCTCGCATGTTTACATGCATAATGTGGAGGGAAAAGCAAGTATGTATTCTTATAAAAGAATATCGTGTGAAAAGAACCATTTCGATGATGGTGCAAACATGACGCAAACCATGAAATTATCCTTTGTAATAGTACGGTTGTCTTACGTAGCCATAGGCTTCAAGGGCTGCCGTTATGCCTTGTCCAACAGCTGTTCCAACCTGCTTAACAGGATGGTTTGTGACGTCACCAGCTGCGTAAACTCCTGCTATGTTTGTTCGTTGCCGTACATCAACCACTATGTAGCCTTTTTCATCAACGTTTACTCCCGCTTTTTTTGCCAGTTGGCTGTTAGGAGCTTCTCCAGCCTGAATAAAAACACCATCAAGCTTTAACTCCTTCGTTTCTCCTGTTTTATTATCAAACAATAATACCTTGCCGACCACGTTTGCACCTTTGATTTCCTTCACTTCTGTATTCCATAAAATTTCAACATTATTTTTGTTTTTTAACGCTTTCACAAGTGCTTCCTCAGCTCTTAACATGCCTCTTCTATGTAATAGTTTAACTTCAGAAGCTAGTTCTGCAATATAGAGGGTTGTTATTACAGCAGAGTTACCACCGCCAGCTACTAGAACACGTTTATTTTTAAATAATGGGCCGTCGCAGACTCCACAATAGCTTACGCCTCTTCCGCGGAATTCCTTTTCGCCTGGAACACCAAGTTCACGCTGGTGCGTCCCAGAAGCAAATATAACGGCTTTCGTCTCGTAGGCTGTTTTATCAGTTTTCACCATTTTTTTATTGCCTTTAAGGTCCAGACTGACCACCTTTTCAAGATCATGGATTCCTACACCGACACTTCTGCAGTGAACCACCATTTTCTTTGCTAGCTCGCGTCCATTTATGCTTTGGAAACCCGGATAATTCTCAATTATTGGAGCGTCTGCTATTGTGCCTCCAGCCATTTTCTCCTCTAGAATCAACGTTTTTAGTCCGCTTCTTGCTCCATAAATTCCAGCTGCTAAACCCGCAGCACCTGCACCAATAATTGCCAATTCGTAGCTTTCCATTTTGAAACAACCTTTGAGTAAGTTAATTTAGTGACTGATTATTTCTGTTTATTGAACTTTTAAAGGTTAGGTGGTTATGCCCAGATTCGGAAACATGTGGAAGATAAGGCTGTTATATGTTGATGGGTGCTGTTTCTTTGTTGTTACGGGTGAGACCCTATTTGGATACATGGCTACTCTGTTTAACAGATTCTCTGGGTTAGTCCGTTGAAGCCTGAGTCGAAGCTTATGATTTGGTTGATATGTTTTTTCTCCATGAGAGCCAGTGATACGCAGTCGGTGAAGCTTAGGGGTTTATCCTTGAATGTTCTGAATTTTTCCCATGCCATGTTAAAAGCGTCTTTTGCGGTCCACAATTTTGTGATTCTTGGAGATTCGATGATGTATTTGCCTAGGTCTATGGCTAGGTCATGCCTTCTTGTTCTCACCAGGGCTGTTGTTATTGCCTTATCTATAACATAATCTGACGTGTATATTCTGCCAAGCTCACCTTTTAACGCCCTTTTCATAAGCTCTTTGCTTCTTACATGGAATTCGTCGTCGGCATTCCGTAGGGCAACAAAAACGCCTGTATCAATGAACACTGCCATAAGTTTATCTTCCGTAGAGGAATTCATCTATTCTTTTTGAGGAGTCTTTTATTCCCCAGTGTTTTGGATTTTCAAGAGCTTTCCACGCGGGATCATTTTCTAGAGGAGGTAATTCTTTAAGTCTTCTGATTATATCTTCTTTGTTTTCGAGGGCATAATCTACTATTAGACCGATTGCTTCTTGCAGGGTTATTTTTATGTCTTCTTGGAGTAATAGGGAGGCGAGGAACTTGTCTAGGCTTTCTTTTTTGGTGTGTTCGATTTTTATGGTTGCAGCCAATTTATCCACTAAGGTACAAGTAGAAAAATACACTTAAATACCTTTACACTATAATTTTTAATCGTTCCTTCAAATCCTGTAAATTGTAATCTTTAGATTCTAACTTGGCAACAATGTTTGATTTTTGAATTGTCCTCTTACGTATTGATGTGGATAAATTTTTGTTGCTGTTAACTTGCAGCCTTTTGCTATTGTTACGTCATCTGCAATAACCGAGATTGAGTCTATTTTCGTGGTTTTCTTTTGGTTTGAATGGATTGTTACATGTCTTCCTATGATGCTTTCTTTTATTTTTGCTGCCTCCTCAATTATGGATCTGTCCATGACTGCTGAGTTCTCTATTGTGACGCCCTTGCCGATTTTTGTGTAGTTGTCAATGCATGAATTCGATATTCTCACGTTATTACTTATTTTACAGTGTCTTCCGATGAGAACAGAGCCATTGACCTCTATTTTTCCTTGTTTAATCTTTCTTATGATTTCTTTTCTCTGCTTCATTGATTCTTTGCTTTCTCCCTGAATCCATATTCTAGCTTCCTCGCTAATTCTTCCACCAAATTCTGTTAATGATGAAAAACGACCATTCAGCATGTCATGCATAGCTTCCAAGTAGCGCTGCGGAGTGCCAACATCAAACCAGCTTCCCTTCAAAGCGTAACCATATACTGGTCTGCCCGTTTTTATTAAGTAAGGAATGAAATCATAACCAAAGTCTAGGCGATGCTTCTCTTTAGTTATTTGTTTAACGCCTTTTTCCTTGAATATTTTTCGCATTTCAGGGGAAACCATGTACAAACCGGTGTTGGCAAGGTTGGAGGGTGCCTCTTTAGGTGCTGGTTTTTCAACGAACCTTGAGATTCTGTTGTTCTTGTTTATATCAGCTATCCCGTAACCCTCAACGTTTTCAACTTCCCTTAATGCTATAGTCATCATTGCCTCTTTCTTTCGGTGAAATCCCACGAGTTCTTTCAAATTTACATCGAAAATGTTGTCTCCTTGGACAGCAAAAACTGGGTCCTTGACATTGTAATATTCCATATTTATTCTTGCAGAATCTGCGCTGCCGAGGTCATCTACGTTGGGCTGATATTTTATGTGAACACGCGGCGTTATGTCATATCTTGTGGAAAATCCATGACCTGACGTAAAATAATCATGCAAATCTCTATAGTTTGTATAGCCCTTCACACCGAAAATGAAGTTGCGAATGCCTTGGCGTGCAAGGGATAATAACGAAAATTCTATTAATAATCTGTTTAAAAGGCGGAGGCATGCCTTGCTTGTTTCCGCTGTTAGCGGTAGCAGACGCTTAGCTTTTCCTCCAACTGGAATTATAACTCTTAACCTTTCTGGTGCATAGTTATCGTGCAAAAACTCATCACCAAACCATTGCTTTTGAATGACTTTACCTGTATTAAACGTATTAAACTTTCGAATCTAAATCAGCTTAGAAATGTCTCCCACAAACCCTCCTTTTTTCTGCAAAGAAGATTTCTCCCCAAATGTTATACGTTAATTAAACTATTTGAGAACTGAAGTAAGAAAAATGTTAAGGTGCACGTTGAAAATAACAATTTTAGTAATGCTGCTTTTCTTAAGCTCAACAATCCTTATCGCAACAAAAACCAACATATCCCTCAGTGACCCATCTGGCGAAAAAGCATTTTCAGCGACATCTACCGCCATGGTGTATGTTGACCCACAAAATACAACTAAAGACATTGACGAAACGTTTACAGTTGACATAGTCGTAGCTGACGTCGAAAATCTCTATGGTATCGACATCCAATTCAAATGGTATCCGTCAATACTGGAGTATGTAAATCACACAGCCAAAATCCCAGCAGAAACCTACCCAGATGGAATACTACATCAACCAGGAATAATGATAATGAACAATGTTGATCCAGTAGCCGGAACATACGAG
>DAOVQA010000132.1:0-3867 GCA_030628925.1 Candidatus Bathyarchaeota archaeon
TCCTGTTTTTTTCCATCTTCCGTTATCAGATATTTTTTAACCTTCTTCAACATGTCGAAGGCGCTTTCGTTAAGCGAGAAAAGAGAGCGGGAGAACCCTCGTTGGGTGAGGAGGTTTATGACTTCAGTCCTGCAAGCTTTGATGTCTAGGTTAAATTCTTTGAGAGTTCCATCGAGGTCGAAAATCACTGCTTTGATCATGAATTCTAAGCATCCTTTTTGTTGCTCTAAAAGATTCTGTTGGCTTCGTAAAATTGCTTTTGGTTTCGGAAAGTAACGGAATAAAAACTTAATTGAACTTTTTGTTATGACGTATTTTTTTGTGTTGGTGTCTCAATATTTCAGTGTCACTCGATATTGCCGATATGTATATAAGAACCTATCACCGATATGTTCAGCCAAACATAACAGGGTGATTACATTAAAAAAATCAAAATCTCCAAAACGGGAATAAGCAAAATACTAGCAGCAGCGATTGTTGCCATCATTGCTGTTGCAGCAATAGGAGGTTTATGGTACTATACAACCCTTAGTTCAGAGACAACTGCCTTGAAGGTTTTCTGTGCAGGTAGCTTGACACTTCCATTTGAAGACATAGAAACCCAGTTCGAAACAGACCATCCAAACGTTGATGTACAATTAGAGCCAGGAGGCAGCGTCACCAGAGTACAGAAAATCACGGAACTTGGCAAAGAATGCGATGTACTAGCATCTGCAGATTACACTTTGATACCTAGTATGATGATGACGCCGGAATCAGACTACGCGGACTGGTACATAATATTCGCTGTTAACAGAATGACACTAGCATATACGGATAACAGCAGATACGCTGATGAGATAAATTCAGATAACTGGTACGAAATTCTTAGAAGAAGCGATGTGAAGTGGGGTTTCTCTGATCCCAACTTGGATCCTTGTGGATACAGGTCTCCAATGGTCATACAGCTCGCCGAATATGAATATGGAGACAACATGATCTTTGAAGATTTAATCGAGGCTAATTCAGACATCACAGTTACGGAGGACGCTGGTATCTACATTATCGACGCTAATATGACAGACTTGAATCCTAACACAGATAGGCTGATGATCAGAGAGAAGTCAGTTGAACTAGTCACATTTGTGCAGGAAGGCGGCTTAGACTACGCTTTTGAATACTCAAGTGTAGCCAAGCAACACGACCTAAAATATTTGGAACTACCTGAAACCATCGATTTGAGCTCGGCTGACCATAAAGACCTCTACAAAACTGTGAAGATTCAGAAAACCACAACAACTAGCACTGGAAAACCAATTGTTTACGGTTTAACCATACCCAACAATGCTCCGAATCCAACTCTTGCAGCGGAATTCGTTAAATATATCATAAACGAATCGGGTCAAACCGTTTTCAACAACAACGGACAACCACCTGTCGTACCAGCAGTAACAAATGACATAAACAAGATACCTGAAAGCCTTACAAAATATGTTGTGCCGTAAAAAATGATAATCAAAAAAGCTTTAACAGGGGCAAAACGTCACTCCCTCTCCCTGATTTTTTTGTTCGCAGGTTCTCTTCTAATTCTTTTTACGATACTAACGCTCTTTAACATGATCTTTCGGCAGCTTGTATTGGACACAGAGGGTCTTCTGGAAGCGGCTGCTGACCCAGTGGTGGTTGAGTCCATTGTTTTAACGTTATATTGTTCCTTTTTGGCAACTTTGATTGCAGCAATTCTGGGAACTCCTTTAGCATACGTTCTTGCGAGACACGATTTTCCTGGAAAGACTATTGTTGAATCGGTCATAGATGTGCCAATTATAATACCTCACAGCGTCGCCGGAATAGCATTATACGCACTATTTATGAGCAGAAGTCCTGTAGGAGGAGCCTTCAGCAACATTGGCATCATCTTTGAGGATTCCATGTGGGGCATCGTAGTAGCGATGCTTTTTGTAAGCGCCCCATTCTATGTAAACGCAGCCAAGGAAGGTTTTCAAAGTATCAATCCACGCCTCGAACGTGTCGCCAGAACACTAGGTGCCAGTCAGTGGAAATCCTTCTACAAGATAACGTTGCCCTTGGCTGTTCGTCACCTTTTTTCAGGGGCTGTGATGGCGTGGGCTCGGGGTATAAGCGAGTTCGGTGCCGTGATAATGATAGCATTCTATCCAATGATTGCCCCCGTTTTAATATATTATAGATTCACCACTCATGGTCTACAAGGCTCTCAACCCATAGCCGTTCTCTTAATACTCATCTGTATCGTCATTTTCGTCCTTCTACGCACAACTGCAAGGTACTGGGAGAAGAAAAAATGATCACTCTTGAGAATGTTAGCCACGAATGGGACGATTTCTCCCTGAAAAACGTGTCTTTCAGCGTAAACAAAGGAGAACATTTCATTATCCTCGGGCCTACAGCTGCTGGAAAAACATTAATCCTTGAAACAATTGCTGGATTCTACGTTCCGCGTAAAGGAAAAATCTTGCTGAATGGAAAGAACATTACACGTATTCCACCTGAGAAGCGTAACATTGGTTTTGTTTACCAGGACTACTCTTTGTTTCCTCATATGAGTGTAAAAGAAAATGTGGCATTCGGCCTGAAAATGCAGAAGCTTCCAAAGAGAGAAATTGAAACTAAACTTCAAAACATCATGGATTCCATGGGTATATCCTATCTAGATAAGAGGTTGCCTTCTACTCTCTCTGGTGGAGAACAACAACGGGTGGCTCTAGCCCGCTCTCTTGTAATAGACCCTGACATTCTACTTTTGGATGAACCTTTAAGCGCTCTGGACCCCAGAACCCGGGAATCGCTGATTGAAGAACTTAAAAGAATCCATGAAGTGCGAAACACGACAACAATCCATGTCACTCATGATCAAGACGAGGCTTTAGCGTTGGCTGATCGGATAGGTGTGATAATGAATGGGGAACTCGTTCAAGTTGACACGCCATATACGGTCTTTAATGAGCCTGTAACCGAGAAGATTGCAACTTTTGTTGGCGTGGAAAACGTTCTCAAAGGAAAAATAATCTCCAACGAAGAAGGCGTGGTCGTAGTGGAAACTGGAAACTACCAGATACGGGCTCTTTCAAACCTCAAGAAAGGCGAAGTGAACGTGTTTATCCGACCAGAAAACATCATTTTATCTAAAGTTAAGTTAGAAAGCAGCGCACGAAACAGCATCAGTGGAAAGATTACTAAAATAAACCAATTTGGGGCAACATTTAGAATATACATGGATAATGGTCTCTCAGCATTAGTGACAAAACATGCAATCGAAGAGCTGGGACTAAATGTTGGAAAAAAGGTATATGCTTCATTCAAAGCAACAGCTATACATCTGATAAAGACATGAAAAACGGTTTTCCTTTTCCCATTGGTTTTATATGATTAACATCTTATAATTACTGTTGAAGCCCATGCTCACTAACAATAAGCATAAAGTTCTGTGCAAAGTTTGGCTTGAATGCGAAGGAGAACCATTAATAGGAAAAGGCGGAGCAGAAATTCTAGAAGCCATCAAACAGGTAGAATGTATTTCAAAAGCAGCAAAAAAGGCTGGAATGTCCTATCGGTACGTCTGGAATTATCTGGCGAAAATAGAGAGAATTTTAGGCGAACCGGTTGTGAAAACCTTCAAGGGAGGAAGTAAGGGGGGCGGGGGAGCCATTCTCACAGCGCTAGGAGTAACTCTGCTGAGAGAATATAATAGGGCTGAAGGTTACATGAGTGAAATAATCGGCGACGAAACATCTTGGGAGGCTGTTGGCTTGAAAATAAGTGCAAGACACAGACTGAACGGAACAGTTCAGAACGTCGAACAGGGAATAATAACCGAGCAAGCACAGATCAAGATAGAAGAACCCGTCA
>DAOVQA010000059.1:0-6665 GCA_030628925.1 Candidatus Bathyarchaeota archaeon
ATGAGCAATGGTGCTGAAAGCTAGCAGACGCTTGAGGTCGTTTTGCAACAGCGCCATTATGTTACCGCCGAACATTGTGAAAACCGCGAAAACCGCCAACGTCATTTGCCACGCTGGTTGTGCAGAACTGAAAACGAGTAGGAGAATACGAATGAGAGCGCAGACTGCTGTCTGCACCATAACGCCGGAAAGCATAGCACTTACAGGGCTCGGGGCAGCAGAGTGGGCGTCAGGAAGCCACGTGTGAAATGGAACGATGGCAGCCTTAACTCCAAAACCGACCATAACCAACGTTAGAGTTGTGTAAATCCATCCCTCAGATGCAGTGTTAGTAAGGCTAGTTGCAAGAGCTGCGAAGTTTAGTGTTCCAGCCATCCCGTAAAGAAAGGACATGGAGAGGAGAATTGTTGCGCTTCCAGCAGCGCTCATAATAAGGTATTTGAACCCAGCCTCTATGGCCTCCCACTTTTGCTTTCGAAACGCAACCAGAGCATAAGATGTTAGGCACATAAGCTCCCAGAAAACAAACAATGTAAAAAAATCGCCTGCGAAAATTATGCCTGTCATGCCAGCAATCATGCCTAGCATAAGCGTGTAATACTCGGTTAATCCTGAATCACGTTCCATAAACTTTATTGAATAAACCGTGGCGAACAATCCAATTATTATGTAAAGGAACGCCATGAAAACGCTGAGCATATCTATTTCAAGGCACGCTCCAAAAGGGGAAATGAAAGTCGGTTGACCAACAATTAAGATTATACCGTTCTTAGCCACTTCCTTATACAATCCGTAGAGAAAGTAGGCTGCTACTAAGAGGCTTGCTGATGCATAGATGCCTTGAACCTTCCGATAGCCCTTTTTATCGGCTACCCACCCCACTGCAGGGGTTGCAACCATAAACATAAGAAGGGCGTCTAATGGCGGGGTAAACATGTTCAGTCCCTCTTCAACGTTGACATGTCTCGGGCTAAAGAAGCAGTGTGAAAAGGCTGTAGAGGACGCGGAAACGTTTGACTCACCACTTCAGCCGCCTCAGTTTCCGCACGTCTAAAGTTTTGTAATACTTGTAGGCATAAGTAACGATCGTCAGAGCTAGAGCAGTAACACAGCCTGCAAAACCTATTGACATAATTACAATGCTGTGGCCAAGCGGATCTATGAAGCCTACGCTTCTGTAAGCAGAAAAGGCAATGAAGTTTAGGTGGGCAGCGTTCACCAAGATTTCAAGTCCCATGACAAGCTTGATCATATTCCTTTTGGAAACTAGGCAATACATGCCTATGATGTATAAGGCAACGGCGCATGCAATGTAATAATTAAGCGGAATCACCTTTTCCTCTCCTCAGTTCTCAATAGTGCCACGCAACAAGCAGCCGCTGCAAACAACACGAACGCCTGTGCAATCAGGTCGATCACCCTGTAATCCCATAGAAATCGGCTAACTTCCTGCCCTATTATCCCTGTTTCGTTCTCCACAAGTTTTGGCGGCTGATCCGTATCTGCGTACTTGAAAACTGGAAATTCATATTTAATTATAAGCGTTGAAAAAACTAAGATTGTTAAGACGGCGGCTGCTAGCCCCACCACTCTGATTCGGTCTACTTTCACTTCTATGTTTCCTCCTCCCTCTTTGTCAACATAACAGCCACTATAAAAAGAACAATTACGGCGCCTGCATAAACTAACAGTTGAAAGACAGACACGTATGGTGCGTTGAGCAGCCAAAATAAGGCTCCTATAGTGATACATGTTCCGCAGAGGCAGATTGCAGCGTGAAATAAATCCTTTAGTTCAATGGTTAACAAAGCTAGCAAGACTGTAAGAACTATCAACACAATTTGCAGCAGGTCGCCAATAATCAAAGCTCTCTCCACTTAATATCGTATCTGAAAGCTGGGGTTATCTCGTTTAAAAGACTTTCCAACAAGAGACAGTGGAAAAACGAACATAGAAAGGTTAAATAAAACAGGACTTTAAGATGATGTAAGAGGATCGTGAAGAAATGTATGCCGACCTTCTAGTTTCCTTGCCTTCCATTTTCATTTTATCTATTATTGTTGGTTTGATTATTTATTTGGTGGGGTGGATAGTTGCGGCGAAAGGTGAAAAAACCGTGGGCAAGGTTGCTCCATATGCTTGTGGTGAAGACCTCCCTCCACGCGAGTTCCAAGTAAATGTTGAAGAATTCCTCATTTACGCCGTTTATTTCCTTATCTTTGACATCCTTGCATTCACTCTTGCTACATCACTAAGTACGCCGGGTTATTTCCCAGCAGTTTACGCCCTCATCGTATTGATGGCTGTTGTAATTTTGGCACCATTGCGGCGGCGAGGATGAAATGAATTTATTCAAATGGGCCCGTACAAAATCGCCTTGGATCATCCATTTTAATACAGGTGGCTGTAACGGATGCGACATAGAACTTGTAGCAGCGATTACGCCAAGGTTTGATTTGGAACGTTTCGGAATATTATTAAAGGGAAGCCCGAGACATGCTGATGTGCTTGCTGTTACAGGTCCAGTGACCCTTCAAGTTAAAGATAGACTTGTACGAATTTATGAGCAAATGCCAGAACCGAAATATGTCATAGCCATAGGCACATGTGCAATCAGCGGTGCACCATTCCAAGAATGCTACAACGTCCACGGAGGAATAGACATCGTGCTTCCAGTAGACGTTTACGTTCCAGGATGCCCACCGAAGCCTGAAGCCATCATCAATGGAATCACAAAGCTGATTCAAAAAATAAGAGGGAGCGAAGGACATGGAAAAGGAAAATGAAATAGTAGAAAAACTGAGGAATTTTCTCAAAAAGAATCTTGTTAGAGCAACTGTTCCTAGAGAGCGGAGAATTTTCGTTTACATAAAAAAGGATGCGTTAAAAGACGCTGTGAAATATTCGGTGACAGATTTAAAGTTCAAACATTTATCCACGATAACAGGCGTGGATTTAGGTGGAGAAATAGAAGTAATATATCATCTAGCTTATGAAGGCTCAATTGTGCTTTCAATAAGGCTTACTGTGCCAAAGAATAATCCAAACGTCCCAACCGTTACAGATTTAATCCCAGGCGCGATTCTTTATGAACGTGAGGTTCACGACCTTTTAGGAGTAAACTTCGAAGGACACCCAGACTTATCGCCCTTGCTGCTTCCAGAAGAATGGCCTCAGAACGTTTATCCATTAAGGAAAGAACATAATCTTGAGCAACTTAGACAGATGACTTCCAAAAAATAGAAGGAAGAAACTAGATTGAGTTATGGTTCAACTGTTAAGGTTCCTTTCGGTCCACAGCATCCGGCTTTGAAAGAGCCTGAAAATTTTCTTTTCGAAGTTGACGGAGAAACGGTTGTGAATGTTAAGCCGCGTATAGGCTACGTACATCGTGGAATAGAAAAAGCCTTCGAATTTAGAACTTACATACAAAACATCTACTTGGCTGAACGAATCTGCGGAATCTGCTCGGATGCACATACTACATGTTACACGCAGGCAATCGAAGAACTATTAGATGTAGAGGCTCCACCAAGAGCCAGATACATCCGTGTAATACTCGCCGAGCTTGAAAGAATCCACAGCCACGCGCTTTGGGTTGGCATAGCTGCGCATGAGATAGGCTTTGACACGTTTTTCATGTATGTTTGGCGAGACCGCGAAACGGTCTTGGACATGTTTGAGATGATTTCCGGCAACCGCATACATTATGCCATGAACACCATAGGCGGAGTACGGAGAGACATATCAGCGACTATGGTGCCGAAAATCAAAAAAGGCTTAGACTTTTTGGAAAAGAGACTTAAATATTATATGGATGTTGTGCAAACTGAGCAAACTATTTTGAAAAGAACTGCTGATGTTGGCATTTTAAAGCCGAAAGACGCTGTGAAATTGTGTGCTGTCGGCCCGACCTTACGTGCAAGCGGTATAAAAAACGATGTGAGAGCTGACGACCCCTACGCAGCTTACGACGAAATCCCATTCAACGTGATTACGCATGACGGCTGCGATGTTTTAAGCAGAACACTGGTTCGATGCGAAGAAATGTTAGAAAGCATAAAAATAATCCCTTATGCTCTAGACCACATGCCTGAGGGAATTATTAGAGTTCGAGTTCCAATGAAGGTTCCTCAAGGAGAAGCTGTTTCAAGAGTTGAAGCACCTAGAGGAGAATTAATCCATTATGCTAAGTCAAACGGAACCACAAAGCCGGAACGCTACAAAGTAAGAAGCCCAACACTTGGAAACATTCCCGCATTATGCAAGATGCTTCTAGGCGGATATGTAGCTGACATACCCATAGTGTTAGCTGGAATCGACCCGTGCTTCTCTTGCATGGATCGCATGGCTTTCGTCGACAGTAAAAAGAGCAAAAAATGGTTTTGGACAATGCAGCAGTTAAGGAGGAATTACGCGAAAAAGTGACCACAGATATAGTTTCATTGATAAGAATCCTAGTTTTTCCAGGAGTCATATTTCTTTTCGTCTTAGCCTTTTTCTACGAGTGGGTTGACAGAAAATTCTTTGCAAGACTGCAAAACAGATATGGACCATTGCACACAGGCCCTCACGGCATTTTACAACCCATCGCAGACTTTTTCAAACTGCTTTCAAAAGAGGACCTTACACCACATGCTTCTGACAAGCTTATGTTTATTTTAACCCCGGTTTTCTACTTTGCTTTGCCATTAACAACGCTTTTCATTATTCCGATCTTGAGTCAAACAAGCCTTATAGCCTTTGAAGGAGACCTTATTTTCGTCATTTTCACGTTTACGCTAATAATCATAAGCGTTTTTCTCGCTGGCTGGAGTTCAATGAATCGATTCAGCACAATCGGAAGCATACGAGCCATACTTCAAATGTTAGGTTATGAAATTCCAATGGGTTTAGTTATAATTGGTCCCGCAATAGCAGCAGGGAGCTTGTCAATAAGCACAATAGTTGAATGGCAGTCACTTCACTTTTGGCTGATTTTGTTACAGCCCCTCGGGTTTGCTGTGTTCACTATATGCCTTCTCGCTGAGTTACAGTTCGTTCCCTTCGACATCCCAGAAGCTGAAACCGAAATTGTGGCTGGATGGCGAACAGAGTTCAGCGGAAGAAAATTGGCGCTGCTTCGACTTGGAAAAAACTTGGAGCTTGTTCTAGCATCCGCTTTAATCACATCGCTTTACTTAGGCGGCTCCCAACAATTCTGGCTGATTCCGCCAATTGTTATTTTCTTGGTGAAAACTACTTTCGCTGTAATGCTACTCTCCCTTCTAAGGGCAGTATTCGCTAGGCTTCGAATAGATCAGATGCTTTCTGGAATGTGGAAATATTTGCTTCCGCTTGCAACCTTGCAAGTGATTCTAATTCAGTTTGGTCTTGGAAGGTGAAAATTTGGCTTTGGTGAAAGAAGCGTTAAAACAGTTGTTTCAAAGGCCAGCCACGTTGAAGTATCCCTACGAAGAGTTAACCCTACCTAAAGACTTCAGAGGCCGTCCAATTTGGGACATGGAAAAATGTATCGGCTGCGGACTCTGCTCTAACGTGTGTCCTTCAGGTGCCATAGAGATGATTGGAAAAGGATTGGAAGCGGAAATTAAGCATTATGTTAATCGTTGCATGTTTTGCGGACAATGCGCAGAAATTTGTCCAAAAAACGCCATTAGAATGAGTGAAGAATACGAGTTAGCAGTGTTTGACCGTTCGAAAATGCTTTACGAATATAAAAGGGATTCCTAAAAGACTTTCAGAAGTGGTCACCCACTCTAATCACTTAAGCGCCCTGTTGTTCCTTGTGGTTGTTTTTGTTCCTAAACAGATTACGCCACTCTTTTTGTTCGGTAAGCTTGGCCACTGCTTCACTATATATTTTTACTCTAAGAGACTCAGGGTCTTTCGGAGAGTCATCATTTAGGTGTTTTTGTGCGACTTCTTTCAGTTGTGTTAGCAGCACAGTCGCCAGTTTTTCGAGTTTCTCTGAGGAAACCTCGGATATGTGCCGGTGGAGCCTAAAGACGATGAACATACCCCTCAAATGTTCTATCTGTGTGTGTATGAAAAACCTTTTGACGTCTTTCGGTATGTTGTCAATATCAACGATGAACAGGGAAGCCGTAGGAGCGTAGTATTTCTGGATGATGCCGTGCTTCTCTGCTTCTAACTTGGTTATTTCAATGAGCCCCACGTTTAACAAGAGATGTAAGTGGTAACCAACGGCTGCCTTTGTTATGCCTAACTCATCGGAGAGCTGTTTCTCCGTCATAGAGTGTTTGCTTAATAGGCGTATGAGTTCTGCTCTGGTAAAATCTGCCAATAGTCGAATAGTTTCCTGATTCTTGACAATACACACAGCGTTTTTTGGCTTCGTTGCTTTCAACTTCCGTGCGCTTCATTTTCAAGTATTAAAACATTCTTGCATAAATATTTTTAAACAGTATGAATCTTTATATTGTATAAATGTATGTATCAGTAAAACTCGCTACATCGATATAAAGTATGAACCAAGCAATAGTGGTTAAACCATGAACAGATATGCCAGTTACACCTTGGGGGTTCTTGTTAATATTTGAGACAGCAATTGCATTCGTAGCTCTCGTCGTAGGAATCGTGGTTATGGCTTATTCTAGCGACAAGGCAGTTGATCACTCGGTAAAAATCGCTTCAGCATTGAG
>DAOVQA010000013.1:0-12869 GCA_030628925.1 Candidatus Bathyarchaeota archaeon
AAAGCCAATCACATGGGTTGAAAAGTTTGATTCCAACCCGCACATGGCTCCAGCTCCAACATTCTTTAGGGATCAGATTCTCACCGTTCAGCCGCTGGCAGACCTGGAGAAGAAGATGGTTAAGTCGTCTCCACAGCAAAAATCTGAACATGCTGTTCGTCCTGAATTGTTTCATCCAGAAGGTAAGTCTGTAAAAACGGTTTCCCAACCAACACCATTCCAAACATCGACCATTATGTCTTTATCTCCCATGGTTTCCCTACAGATTAAAAGTTTTTCTTCTCAAGATTGAAGAGTATTCCCAAGAACTCTAGTTGCGTGCGCGTTAGTTCGGTCACATTATCCTCGAAAGCAAAAAGACTGGAAGAAGCAACATTTTTCCATGTTGGTCTTACATTCCTCAACAATGCAGAACTAAGCAGCTTCCATCCCCATTCTATTCTGTCTCGGGTGCATCAGCATAGAAGCTTTCAATAACTTCAGAAGGCTCTATTCCCATGCATTTTACAACCCTACGGCATCCAAAGCATTCTTCAGGAAAAGAGCTTCCTTTCGGCAATGTTGTTAAGTAACCTATGTAGTGGGGGCATTGTCTTTTTTTAGGTTTATCGTCTGTGGGAGTTGTAGTTACGCTTGAGTTGATTGATTGTTGAATTTTTCGTTTGTTTTTTATCGGTCTTTTCTCTTTAGGTTTCTCTAGATATGTGGAGAGTTTAACTTCTATGGAGGGTTTGAGTTTCATGAGAACTGTGAAATAGAGTGTTAGGGATAGTGTAATCAACGCGAAAAGTATGTAGAAGGCGATGTCAAGTAGAGGCATTTTGGTCACTTCTTCCTACCGATTTTCAGGGTTATAGGTTTAGTTATGTTTGAATTCATAGCGTAAATCTGCATCACGATAGCCCCTATGTTATTTCGAAGGTTATGACGCATTCACAGTAAGTCGTAGTATTCGGAATTAGGATCTCAAGGTAAGCGTAGACATGTGATGTTCCAGTGCTGTTTGCTTCTACTGCCATTGCAATGTAAATGGTTTCCGAGTTACCTAAGTCATACCATGGTCCAGTGTGGTTCGTGTATGATCCGTTCTCAATAATTATCTGACTGGAAGTCCCATCAGTGGAATTGTGGAAGTAAATGGTGCAGTTCTGCAAACGGCTAATGCTGCTGTCAGAGTATTTCTTCAGCCTAATCTGCCAAGAATCTGTCTCAGTATTATTTACTCTAAGGACGTAATCATAGTCATAAGTTTCTACTGTCCAAATGTGCAAAAGTGTTGCATCTATGTTCCAACTGTGTTGATTTGTATCGCTGCTCTCTGTTCCACCCAGAAATCTAACTGTGAAATTTTTGTTATTGAGCCAATCCGTTACTGAAACATTATTCCAGCTATTCATTGTCAGATTATAGAGAAAATGCCAATCTGAAGTAGAAACGTTCCACGCATACACCATAATGTCTTCTGAACCACTGAACGTTCCAGTTTTTATGCACAATTCCTCGTATGTTTCGTCAAAGTCTACGCTTGTCCATTGAACTTCTAAATCAAGCTCGTAATTGGGAGGGGTGTAAGAGGTGTAATTAACTTGGAGCCTTGCGCAATCAACTTCATAAGTACCTGCGCCAGATTCTGTTCTAAGGTATATTTTGGCTCCATCAATTTTTGCCCAAGTGTCAAGTACTGTTGTTGCTGTATAATTCTCCCATCTCCATGACGTAGTTAATGTTTGAGTGCCTAAAGATGTCCATGAGGAACCGTCCCAAACAAAAACCTGAAGGTTTTTGCTATTTGATTGTTGAGCGTAGATTTGAACTGTGACACTGTTTATTGTTTCTGTAGATTTTCCTGAATCTGTGAAACTGAAGTTGCCTACTTCCTTGCCGGCTACAGTCGCATATATATAATTTGTGTTATAGTCAATAGCGTCAAGGTATGGATTTGCTCCTATTCTGGTCCAACCAGTTCGCGTTTCATCGTCGTCGTTAACATAAAGCCACATTAAACTATTTGTACCCATGTTTTCTTCCGTTAGAGTGTCATTAATCAAATCTGGATCGTATTTCTGTGCCGTAAAGTTGCTGTGAGTTCCTTTGTCTGCACTTAAATCCACATCAGTGTCATTGTTGTCAACAAAATCGTAGCCGTAGCCCGATACACTGACTTTTGCACTTGTCGAGTTCGTGTAGATTGTGCTTGTGCCAGCTGTACCGTTTTGAAGAATGACTTTTGCTGTTTCAGCTGAAATTGGCGATGCTTGGCCATAATATGCATTGTGAACATCGCCATAGACACAAATTGATAGGCTTAGCAGTAGAAAAACGCTTGAGACTGAGATACTAAGATGTTTTACTTTCATAGATTCACCTCTAAATTTAGAAAAAAGAAAAGGAGGGGGTGCTGGATCAACCTACTCGCCTGTTCCTTCTCCAGTCAACCTCAGCATTAATGTTGCAGTTGCTGTGCTTCCTGAAGTTGCAGTAGCGCTCCATTTGATTCTCCATTCCACTCGCCACTCTTCGCCCGCGTTTATCGTGAATGATGTGGAATTGCTTGTTCCATGTACCTGTACAGTGCTGTGATACGTATCCGAATCGTCATATAGCTTGACATAAAGCTCATCGATAGAGCCTGTGAATGAATCTACATCCAGTTGGCATTGGAAATTTTGTGATCCATCCGTATTGTTAATGACACATGCACTCTCGTAGACCCTTGTGACGTTCGGCCATCCGGACAGGCTGGTAAACTTCACATAAGTTCCATTTGTTCCAATAGACGTTCCCGCTGCAGAAGCATCAGCTCCGTCTTCGAACACAACCATAGCTGAATAAACGCTGATCGGTGATGCTTCCATAAGCATGTAATTGTATGTTGCTGCAGTCACAGTAACGATAATAATAGACATCAGCGTCAAAATCAACATCTTAACAGACTTGTTAAACACTCGACCCATATGTTATCACCTCCTTCTCCAAAGTTTTTTGATTGTTTGAGGACTCAGAAACACGGATATCGAAAGCCCGAGAACTATTGCACTGAAAAGCATAGCTACCTGCAAAAGATATTCTGCCGCTACTTGCGTTGTATAGTTGAAGACAAAGAAGCCCGAGATTAGAAGTGTCGGAAACACCACTACGCCTGAAAAGAACTTTGCAAGAGTCCATTGCTTCTTAACGACTGCAAGATGTATATTGAGGGCAATAACATTAGCCAAGGCAACAGATAAGTAGAGGAAGCAGTACCAGAATCGCATGCCATCTCCGAACAATGTAAGAAACTCTTTGCTGATCAGAACGTGAACATAGCCACCTATTGCTGCAGCCTGAAAGACATATGGCAGTTTTTCTGGGAAATGATCATCCAGAAGACAAGTCAACAGACTCATGGCTACGAAAACGTCGACTCCAAGGAACGCGAAGAACTCGGGCAGCAACGAAAGACCCATAGAATAATCCTCGAATTCAGGTCAATCCACATCAGCATCTGAATCCAAACTCTTAAGTGATATGAATCTAAAATAATGATTCAGAGTAACACTGAGAGATTTAAAAGAAAGTTAACAGAGTTGAATTAGAAAACGAGCATGCACATGACTTACATGGAAATCAAACAAGCTAAAAACGCATACTTTGGAGTTCTTGAAGATAGAGTGGATTCAATGCGCACGCCACCAAGCAAGAATAAACTCAAAACGTTGAACTGCATGCGCGCGCTCAATTGGTGCGGTCGCCGGGATTTGAACCCGGGTCGTCGGCGCGCACGCAAAACTTACTTCTGGACACTCAAAATCTCGTTAAGTCTTGATAGAGCTTCTTTATTCCCCTTCCACTTCAAAATATGAGCGCTCAAGCGCATAGCAGGATTAAAAAGGGAGCAGAGGAATTTTCCGGAATCCGTATCTGGTGCGGGGAGGGTTCAAATCTCCTCCTGTACACTGGTATAATCGGTTTTCATTGTTACATGCGTTTTCCCTTGGGCCTTTCAAACTTTTTAAGGATATAAAAGCTGACATACTAACAGAGTATATGTTCATCTTGGAGATTTCCCGTAACTATGAATACTTCACATACCCTGTCCCCGGCTTTAGCCCGACGCCTAGCTATTATGCGTCAACGCCTAGCTGGACCCCGTCCACCAGCTAACTCCAATGGCATTATGGATATTATGCGTGATATAGGTTATGTACAGATCGATCCAATGAGAGTTGTGGAGCGTAGCCATCTTCTGGTGTTATGGAGTCGGTTAGGACCATATGACTTAGCTCACCTCGACAAATTGCTGTGGAAAGAAAGGCAGCTCTTCGAGGACTGGGCCCAAGCCACCTCAATAGTACTCACAGAAGACTACCCGATATTCAAGGCGTTGAAGCGTACTTTTGCAACTGGTAATCAACCGCGGGCTCAGCGAGTTCGTGATTGGATGGAGAAAAACAAGAAGTTTCATCAGTATATCCTGGCCCAACTTCGCAGCAAAGGCCCCATGGTGTCAGAAGATTTTGAAGACAAATCTGTTGAAGATTGGCATTCCACTGGGTGGACCGCAGGTCGAAATGTTGGCATGATGCTTCTCTTTCTTTGGGCTCAAGGTGAGATTATGGTCGCTAGACGTGTAAAAGGTCGGAAGGTATGGGACTTGACCGAACATCACCTGCCGGATTGGACACCTCGGGAACGATTATCTGACCGAGAGGTCTTTCCACGTTTAGCACAGAAGTCGCTGCGGGCTCTCGGTGTTGCACGTGCGACCCATGTTAGGCAGCATTACATTCGTCGCTGTTGCAAGGATATTGATGCTGTTCTAGCTGAGCTTGAAGCACAGGGAAGTATATCTCGTGTGGAGATCAGGGAAGGCAAACGAGTCTGGAGGGGTCCATGGTTCGTTCATGCTGCCGACCTACCGTTACTTGATCGACTGGCTGCAGGTTGGTGGGAGCCGCGTACAGCTTTACTCTCGCCTTTTGATAACTTGATTTGTGACCGTAAGCGAACAGAGCAACTTTTTGACTTCCATTTCCGCTTCGAAGTTTATTTACCGAAGAATAAACGCAAGTATGGATGTTATGTGATGCCAATATTGCATGGGGATCGCTTCATCGGTCGTATAGACCCAGTGATGGATCGGAAACAGAAGCAGTTGACAATCAAGGCTGTTTATGCCCAACCAGATGCATCGGTGACGAAGGAAACAGGGCATTTGGTAGCTTCTGCGATTAGAGAACTTGGTGCCTTCCTAGGTGCGGAGAAAATTGTCTATAGGCATAGAGCGCCTTCAAGATGGAAGAGCGTGCTGCGCCAAGAAGAACAATCTTAATCGAAGTGAAAGCAGAACGTTTTACCTTAAACGAACGTTAAAAAAGAGGAGATTGGGTGATGTCTCCACAGAGTGGAGGGTTCAAATCCCACCCCGCCTGCTACAAACTAGGAGCCAATGGCAATACTGAATTCTACGGATTGCCAGCAGTCAAGATATTTTATGAACTGCTCAGATTTCCTAGGATATTCATTAATTCTTTTTTTGCGATGTTATGATAGCTCACCAGCTTTCCATCACAAACTATGCCGAAAACACCATACGGAGAAGGAGACAAGCGTCTCACATCCTCAGAACTTTTCAATTCAACCATTTTGGCTCTAATTCTTAGCTCTTTGGTCGTATCCAATGCTGCCTTTACAGCAGCATCAACATATGGACACTGATCTGAGCGAATAATTGTAAGACCTTTCCCCTAGGCTCTCAGTCTTTCCTCAAATTCTCCTGAAAAAGAGGGCGATGGAGCATCATTGAATTTCTTCACCATCAACTCAAACGGCGGATATTGATCCGCAGATTCAAAGCCGTGTTTTAAGAAGAATTTCTTTCCAACTAGCCAGTTTCCTTCATTCCTCCTTCTACCACTATTCATGATTGCAACACTACTAACGGTCATAATGTACAGGAAAAACTGCAAAGTCCACAGGAATCTAAGAGATATGACTAGTATTGCCTGAAGTTTCTTCCACAAATCATAAAAACTGAAGTGAGAGAGATAATGGATGATGCAAAATGAGTCAAAAACTTGTTCTGATAACATTCTTGACTTTTGCTCTGATATGTGGTTTGAGTGCAGCTTACCGCGCGCGCTAACTACGATCTGCTCAGGCTACACCGTTTTGGGTGAAACAGAGAAACATGGCATATGAAATCTTCAAGATAGGGTTTCCAACAGAAATCATACAGGAAGGTAGAACTAATGTTCTAGTTCCAGAGCTTAAGGCGTTTGTGAAGTCGCCGTCTGAATATGCTCCTTCAAAAGCTCCTGTTTTTTATAATCCTGTGATGGAGCTAAACCGTGACGTCGCAGTCTTAGCCTTACAAGCTTATCAGAGAACACTTAGCCATAAAATTTCGGTTTGTGAACCGCTGGCTGGCTGCGGTATTAGGGGAATAAGATTCGCAAAAGAGGTTGAAGGAGTTGAAAAAGTTGTTATCAATGATATTAATGGGAAAGCCTTTCAGCTAGCCAGTAACAATGTGCAAATGAATAAGCTAAGCAAACGTGTACTAGTGAAAAATGAAGATGCTAATCTTCTTCTCAGTAGTTACGGTGCACCACACAAAAGATTTGATGTCATAGATATGGACCCTTTTGGGTCTCCAGCGCCTTACCTTGAGTCTGCCGTTCGTGCCCTACGCAACGGCGGCCTCTTAGCATTAACGGCGACAGATATGGCTCCATTGTGTGGAGTTCATCCGAAAGCATGTATCAGAAAATATGGTGGGAAACCCTTGCGCACGGAGTACTGTCACGAATTAGCGGTTAGACTTCTGGCTGGAAGCTTAGCTGTAACAGCAGCAAAACATGAAATGGGAATAAGCATACTCTTCAGCCATAGTGTAGATCACTACATCAGGATATATGCGATCGCAAGATGCGGCATAAAAAGGGCTGATGAAAACATCAGAAAAATGGGATACATACTTCATTGTTTCAAATGCCTCCACAGGGAAGCTCTGACGAAGCTTTTCACTGTTAGAGGTTCTACAAAGTGCGGTGAATGTGGCTCGAAAATGGATGTGGCTGGGCCGCTGTGGCTGGGAAAAATAGTTGATGCAGAATTTTGTAGACTGATGGAAAAGGCTGTTGCGGAAAACCCTTTGAGGAACGGATGGAAAATACGAAAATTGCTTGCCTCCACGAAAAGTGAAGCTGAAGCCTCGATTACCTATTACGTACTGGATAGACTATGCAAGAAACTTGCTTTGCCTGTCCCTTCAATTAAGAAGGTTACTGATGAACTCGGAAAAAAAGGGTTCCAAGCAGTTCGAACACATTTTAACACGAGAGGAATCAAGACCGATGCTCCCATATCTATAATAAAATTGGCTATTGAAGAAGCTCTAGCATAATCGAATTGGCAAATTTTAAATACAGTATAATCAGATAACGCATAGGTTAGGTGATAAACTTGAGGAAAAAAATCTTGGTTCCCACTACACTTGCGCTCTTAGCAATGCTATTCGTTTCCATAGTTAACGCTCAGGTGGCCATAGCACCTGTAACAGTTCGGATGGACAAGCGGAACTACTTACCTGGGGAAAAAGGAGAAATATACGTATCCTTTTACAATGACGCGAGTAGTCCCGTATCAATTCATAATATTACAGTAATCTATTATGAATGGCAAGCGTACATAGACGACAAATGGGTTGGCAACAAAACAATAAAAGTAGACTTGACAGCGAAGGAACATGGAGTTAAGCAATTAGACCCTATAGATTTCGTTGTGCCGAGCGATGGAAGGGCTGGATATTGTTCTGTTAAAATCTTGATTGGGACAACTGCTGGATATGAATCCGGTAATAGTGAAATATATGTTACCCAGACTCCGCATTACATGGAGCAGATTTTGACACTGTTCACGGTTCAAGTGGTACTGCTTATTGTCTGCACGATCATAATAGCCGCGACGATATTCCTTTCAGGACGTAGACCGCAAGTAACGTGGAAGCATGAGGAAAAATAGTAGAGTAACGTAGTTTCCTCCCTTTCTTATTTTTTTTGTGCGTTTCATCCAGCTGACAAAAGAAGCGTGCGCTCTGAATTATTTAACCGGCAAACATTGTATAAGGAGACGAAGGACACAAACTTTTCATCGAGGAAGTCAATTCGGACTTGAACGACACCTTCGGCAACTTCATCAGTTGAACAGTAAAATTCATAACTACGCAATTCAACAACGAAGTTCCAGAACCGATCCTTCTAGATAAGAATGACAAACGTGTCCTTAAAGCTCTTGAAGAGAAAGTAGAAACAATAGCTAAGGGAATTGAAGATTGCACACTGCAATCTGCAGTGGATATAATATATATAGACCGCATGGAAAATCAATACTTGAATGAAAAAAGAACCTTTGGATGCTATCAAGAAGAATAAAGATAAAGCGATAACACTATTTACGTAACGTCACAAATTGTCAAGGTCTTGGCTATAGCTTCAGTATCTTTCATTCCGGTCACAGCGGAAGAACTTTGGAGAATCCTCAAGTTACCAAGCAACGTTCATGAGCAAGAGTGGAATAAAATCCTAAACCCTGTGCAAGCAGGTCACCAATTAGGCAAAGCTAAACCCTTATTCAGAAAAGTAGAAGCGAGAAACTGGGTAAAATGCTGGAAGAAGTAAGAGAAAAACTGTATAAAACTAATTGAGCTTGTGATATATTGCAGCTTAAAATGGATCTTCATGTCCACACGGTTTATTCTTCCGATTCTTTAATAACACCAAAAGATCTGATTTTTTACGCTAAAAAGCGTGGGTTAGACGGAGTTGCCATAACAGATCACGACAGAATTGACGGGGCATTAAAAATAGCTAAGGAAACAGATTTCTTGATAGTTCCAGGGATAGAAATTTCAAGTCTGAATGGACATATTATCGGGCTAAACGTGAATAAGTTAATTCCGCCTAGGCTAAGTGTTAGCGAAACTTTGGACAGAATACACGAGGCTGACGGCGTAGCCATAGCCTGTCATCCAGTAACCTTTTTCAAAGAGAGCCTGAAAGGTCATATAAGTCCACGGTTTGACGCAGTAGAAGTGATTAACTCTTCAGCTTTTCCCTTTAATTACTCTGTAAGGCGCAGTCAGGAAATCGCTTCGCAACTTGGAATTGCTCGTGTTGCTGGAAGTGATGCACATTATGGACCGGAAATAGGTCATGCATATACGCTTGTAGATTCTGATCCTGAGGTTGATGACATTGTCACAGCAATAAGAAAGGGTTTATGTTCGCCTCATGGTAAAGCCATACCCTGGTCAATTAGGTTTAAGAAGGAATTATTGCTTCTTAGAAGAAAATATTTTCTTGGGGAGAAAGGAGAGAGGGTTACTGGAAGTTTTCCATTTGGTACAGGTTGAGTTCTATGTTAAGTGGCTTTTCAGGGTCCGCATAGGGTTCCAGGTTGAAGAGTTGCGGTGCGATTGTTCCGAATCCGCTCATAAGATGCTGTGACTTTACACCAGTCATCACAAGCGTAACTTTTAGCATGCCGTCTAATTCAGGGTTTACTCTTGCTCCCCAAATAACCAAGGCATTTTCATCCATCATTTCTGTTACAATCTCTCCCACACGGTTTGCCTCTTCAATGGTCATTTGATTATCGCCTGAAACATGAATTAATGCTCCCGTTGCACCTATATAGTCCACGTCCAAAAGTGGGCTTTTTAAAGCGTTTTTCACGGCTTCCTCTGCTCGGTTTGGTGCATCCGACTCTCCTACTCCAACAATAGCCACTCCACTTCGTTTGATAATTGTCCTGAAATCCGCGAAGTCAAGGTTAATCAAGCTTGGAGCTGAAACTGTTTCAACAATGCCCTTAATCATGTTTGCCAAGACTTGGTCTGCAACTCTGAAAGCCTCGTTTATGGGCAATTGAGGTACAAGCTGCATAAGCTTGTTATTGTCTATTACAACTACAGTATCACAGTGTCTCCGCATTTCAGTTAAGGCGTTCGCGGCGTATTTGATCCTGCCTTTTTCAATGCGGAAAGGCGTAGTTACAACGCCGATCGTTATTGCTCCTTTTCGCCTTGCAATATCCGCTATAACCGGAGCAGCTCCAGTTCCTGTCCCCCCACCTAAACCAGCAGTAACGAAAACTATGTCCACATCCGTAAGCAAAGCTTCAATCTGTTTCCTTGACTCTTCAATTGCTGCCTTGCCAAGCCTTGGATCGCCCCCGACACCGAGACCCTTAGCCAGTTTTTCACCAATTAAAATTTTTTCATGAGCCCTTGAAGCATTCAAATGAAGCGCATCTGTATTGACAGCAATACATTCTGCACCATCAATACTCATCTCTGTCAGCCTTGTCACCGCATTGTTGCCTGCTCCTCCCACGCCGATTATCAATATGCGGCAGTAGCCTAGGGAACGTGTTCCTGCACCTACAGCATCATGCCAAGCATACTTGAGTGCATGCTCCGTGGGACGTGTTTTAGCCAACCTTTTTCCTCCACCAAACCTCATCACTTATCAAATCACGGATAGCTACACGAATTGCCTCAGCCCTATTCGGATAAAACTTTTCAGTGACAAGCTGATTCAATGCCTCAATATAGGGCTCAGGAAGATAGAGAGTGATCATTTTCATTAATTTTCCCTCCTCCTTTATAGCTAGAAATTATTGTTTGCAGTTATACTTCTACATAACATGTGATGAATATGTGGCAATCATGCAAATGCCTGAATATTTAAAGCTTGTTATAATGCCGTTTCAGATTTATGTAAATTCTATCTGTGTGAACCTTCATGTTTTTATCTGTTATTGAGGCATTTAATGTAATGCGATGGAGAGGTATGCAGGTTTTCATTAGGAGTTTTGGGTGCTCTGCAAATTTGGCTGATGGAGAGGTTTTGGCTGGATGCTTAGCGAAGGCTGGATATGACCTGGTAAAGACTGATGGATCTGCAGATTTAGTCATATACAATACCTGTGCAGTTAAAGGACCAACAGAAAATCGCATGATTAACATTTTGAGGAGAGTTTCATCAGACAAGAAATTGATTGTTTCTGGATGTTTGCCTCTGATAAATTTTGAAAGGTTACGTAAGGAAGTGAATTTTGATGGAGTTGTTGGTCCGGCGGCAGGTGAGAAGATCGTTGATATCGTCAAGCGTGTTTTGAATGGTGAGAGAGTTGTTGATTTAGCAGCGAATGCGAAGCCAGCTCTGGATCTTCCTAGACTACGATTGAATCCTTTTGTGGGCATTGTTCCCATAAACTATGGGTGCTTAGGCTCATGTGCCTATTGCTGTGTTGCTATCGCCAGAGGTCGTCTGAGAAGTTATGGTATTCGGGAAATTGAAGAGAGAGTTAGAGTGGACTTGGCTTCTGGGGTTCGGGAATTTTGGATAACTTCGCAGGATACAGCTTGCTATGGAAGAGACATTGACACAAATCTTGTAGAGTTGCTTGGAGCTTTATGTAATATTAAGAGGGGGTTTAAGATTCGCGTCGGTATGATGACTCCGAACTTGGCGAAGAAGATTCTAGAAGACCTCATTCAGGTTTTTCAAAGCAGAAAAATCTTCAAGTTTATTCACTTGCCAGTTCAAAGTGGCGACGACAATATTTTGAAACGGATGCGAAGGTCATATTCCGTGGAGGATTTCAAAAATGTAGTAAATGCCTTCAGAGCTAGTTTTTCAAGTATCACTCTAGCCACTGATGTTATCTGCGGTTTTCCCGGCGAAACAAAAGAGGCTTTTAACAGAACTTTGCGCTTGATTGAAGAGATCAAGCCAGACATAGTTAATGTTTCAAAGTTTTTTGCGAGACCGAGAACCCTCGCAGCTGAGATGAAGGAAGACTTCATACCGTTTCGAGAGATAAAGCGCCGAAGCGGTTTAGCGGCAAAGTTAGCTAGAAAAGTTGCTTTTGAACGGAACCAGCGTTGGGTTAACTGGACTGGTGAAGTTTATATGGATGAGGTTGGCAAGGTTCCTGGTTCTTGGATTGGACGTAACTTCGCTTACAAACCAGTGGTTTTGAAAAATTCTGGTTCTGGCGACTTAATTGGCAAGATTTTCCAAGTGAAAATCGTTAAAGCATTCAAGACTTACTTGGAGGGTGAGACAGTTGAATAAACTATTTACAATAAAGGGGGATGCCTCCCGCAACTTCTCTCCGTTTCTAACTAACATCAAGCGCCCACGGCTTGTGAGGAATGAGACTGAGTACTATCAAGATACCTAAAAGTGTGCGTTTAGACGCATCTGCGACAAAACAGGCTTGGGAGTATTACTAGCACATACGGCTTAGCCTGCCTGAATCTTCTGGAGGTAACTTGCCTAATTTTCCTGTTCATCTAATTCAATCCGATATATGTTATCGCATATCTTAATAAATCAGTTCTTTCAACTTCTGATATATATCGATTTTCGATACATGATATGCACACCTAATCAAAGTATGTTCCAAATACATTTGCACAACGGACGCGCCAGTTAGACTTATCGTAGCGCGAACGAGGCACTCTGCTAGTACATCTGTTAAGCTATTGAAAAGAAACGAGATTTAATTTTTCAAGGTGGTCCATGAATTTAAGTATGTGCTCTAGACTGGTTTGATTGTATTCTGCTGATACTGCTTTTGTGATGTCGTAGACAGTGCGTTTTCCGTCCATAAAATTGAGGATCTCGTATGTTTTCTTTGTGAAATCTTTGTCTTTCTCTGTAATCTCCTCATACGATTCATATTCTTTTTCGCCTAGTTCTCTCTTTAGAATGCCTGAATTAAGGGTGCCTTTGAACAGTCGTTTTGGAATTAAGTTTTTCGATTTTTTTGCCGCGTCTGTTTCCGTTAATTGTATCGGCAAGATGATTCCTGTT